>JAHDHB010000086.1 GCA_020631545.1 Saprospiraceae bacterium
TATCCTCTACAAATTATCTACACGAATAACGAAGAAGTTTATGTCCAAGAACTTAACTCTTAACTGCGGCTCTGCCGCCTTTGTTCAACAACTCATATTAAGATGAAACTTACGTTAAAAGTCTGGAGACAAAAAGACAATAAATCAAAAGGGAAATTAGAGTCTTACCCAATGGACAATGTCAGCGAAGACATGTCTTTTTTGGAAATGATTGATGTGTTGAATGAATCCCTTATCCAACAGAAAAAAGATCCAGTAGCCTTTGAGCATGATTGCAGAGAAGGAATATGCGGTGCTTGTAGTATGATGATCAATGGTCGAGCACACGGTCCTTCTGAAGGGACAACGACTTGCCAATTGCATATGCGGAAATTCAAATCAGGGGATACCATTGTTGTTGAGCCTTTCCGCGCCGTTGCTTTTCCAATCATCAAGGACTTAGTCGTTGATCGTTCTGCTTTCGATAGAATTATCCAATCAGGCGGTTACATCTCTGTCAATACAGGTCAAGCGCAAGACGCGAATGCCATTCCTATCGAAAAGGATTTAGCTTCTGAAGCGTTCGACAGTGCTGCTTGTATCGGCTGTGGTGCCTGCGTAGCGGCTTGCCCTAACGCTTCCGCTATGCTCTTCACTTCCGCCAAAGTATCGCATCTAGCATTGATGCCGCAGGGTGAAGTAGAAAAAGCCACAAGAGTTCAGAAGATGGTTCATCAAATGGATGCCGAAGGTTTTGGAATGTGTTCCAACACCGGTGCTTGCGAAGTGGAATGCCCAAAAGAAATTTCCATCACGAACATCGCTAGAATGAACCGCGAATTTATCGCTGCTTCTCTAGGAAGTGACAAGTAAGCTGGAAAAGACGGATTGACAAAGGACATAGGACAAAAGACTTGTTGATTTTTTGAAGAAAAATCAATTGGCGATGGCGTTTTACTTGTCATTCCTAATTCTTCACTCGTCATTCCAGCACGTAAAAATATTAGGCTCATTGCTTTTTGCAGTGGGTCTTTTTTGTTTTAAAAGCTGAAATTAGGTAGTTTATCTAGTGTTTTATTCCTATAATTATCCGATATTGCAGAGAATTCGTTGTTAAATAAGAAAGCAAATGATTGTAGAATTTAGTGTCAAAAATTTTCGTTCCATCAAAGAACTTCAAACCATCAGTTTTCGAGCGACTGACATCATAAGTGATATGACTAAATATCCTGAACTGGACACTAACAATATTGTAGAAGAGGGAGGAATTCGATTATTAAAAACGGTTGGGATTTATGGTGCAAATGCTAGTGGTAAAAGTAATGTAATACGTGCTTTGGAGTGTTTTTGCGAAGCTATCAAAAAGCTTCCTAGTCCCGAATCTCAACTAGATGATTTGGCGGTTCCTTTTTTATTTCAAGAAAAGGCTACGAGTACAACTCCCTTTTTTCAAATGGTTTTTCTTGTAGAGAAAACAAAGTATCGATATGGTTTTACGGTAATGAATGCTTTAGATTGGCCAGCGACAAACAGTAAACATACCATCAGCAATGAGTGGCTATTTGTAGAAAAGAAGGGTACTTGGGAGAAGATTTTTATCCGAACGGGAAAAGAAATAGACAAAGAAGGATTATTGGACAAGGATAAAATACCTGATTTAAGTTATGCCCATTCTTTGTTTTTAACGCATGCTGCCTCTTTCACTAAGGGGGTTTGTAATGTGATTTGGGATTTCTTTAGTAGAAATATAGTGTCTAATTATGCATCTGGTGGCTTAGCTAAATATCGATTTATTACCCTTGATTTATTAAAAGAAGAAGAAAACAAAAAGCGTCTCCTTCAGTTTTTAGCTAACTTTCAACTCAGTTATGAGGACATCTTTATCATCAATGAGGATAGGTACTCAGGGAAAATAACGCCTAGGGATAAAGTCTTGTTAACCAAATCATTTTCAAATGGTCAAGCACATAAAATTCATCTTAATTTAGAACAAAGTGAGTCCGAGGGTACTAAGAAGTTATTTGATATGGCAGGGCTACTGCTCCGTGCCTTTAATCCTAGTAAATTTAAGGGTGGTCTTATTGTTTTAGACGAATTAGATAGTAATTTCCATCCATCATTACTTATAAAGTTGATCGAATTCTTTAACGATCCTACCATTAACTCAGGGAAGATTCAACTTCTATTTACGAGTCACGACACGAATATCATGAACCCCATATTCATGCGAAGAGATCAGTTTTATTTTACAGAAAAAGATGAAAACGAGGCAACTAAATTATATTCTTTGGCAGATCTTAAAGGAATTTCAAATGATGCTGATTTTGCGAAGCAATATTTAGCGGGCTTTTATGGTGGGATACCACTTCTTTCAAACTACTTATAAATTTCGTTGCATAATGTCAAATCCTTGGGATATAAAAGTAAGTGATGATAGAATCGCGAATACGAAACCTACATTTATTATTTTCTGCGAAGATGAAGTTAGTGAACCTATTTATTTCAAATTTTTTGAAACTGAAAAAATAAAGGTGAATCCTATTCCTAAACAGAAAAATGGAATTAAGCATATTATTAATGCTATAGACTACTGTATCAAAGAAAGAATTATGACGAATGATGCTTCATCTAAGATAGCTGAAGAGGGGCAGGTATGGTGCGTATTTGATCGAGATAAAGCAAATAATGAAACTGATATACAAGCAAATATTGAATTCGATATAGCTGTTCAAACAGCAGTAAACAAAGGATTTAAAGTAGCTTGGAGCAATGATTGTTTTGAATTATGGATCTTGCTGCATTTTGAAGAAATAGAACCAAATCTTGAAGCTAATGCACATCGAGTGACTTATTATGAGCGGTTGACTGAGATATTGAAAACACTAGAAAATCCTAATTCGTATTTGACCAAGGCACTAGCATATCCTAGTTTTAATTATAAAGGGAGTATTAAAAATAGAGAAAAATTTATCCATATTATTAGGAATCAAATAATAGAAGATACCTATATTGCCATAGAAAGAGCAAAAAGACTTGAAGCATTTCAGGAAAATACACCGAATAAACCATTTCACCAAAAAGCTCCTTTGACTTTGGTGCATCACCTTGTTCAAGAATTATTAAGAGTGGGCGGCAAAGATGTATCCTTAGAAATCTAGATTTAAATAGCCTTAAAAAAAAGAGCCTTCACAAATAATGCGAAGCCTCTTCTATAAAAATAAAAATAGTGAATTCAGTATGAATTAGGAATGAAGAATTACGAATTAGGAGTTACCCTCAGAGCGATTCTTCATTCAACGAAGTTGAAATCACGGTGGATATTACCGATTTTCAACATGCTTTTTTAAGTGAAAGCGTTGAAGAAAACAAATTAAGCAGCGTCATCCGTTTTTGTAGCTTCATCGGCAGCATCAGCTACTTGATCGGCTTCTCCACTGATAGATTCTTTTAAATCTTCTGCTTTATCCATCGCAACATCTTTCAAATTAGAAAGTGCATCGCCAGCATCATCCAATTTTTCACCGACCGTTTCTCGTAGTCCTGCTGTTTTTTCGTTCAATACAGTGGCTGCTTCCCCTGCCTTTTCTACTAGCGTGTCCTTAGCATCCGCTAGCATATCGCCAGCGTCATCTAGCTTTTCGGAAACCGTTTCTCGCAGTCCTGCTGTTTTTTCCATAGCCACTTCCTTTGCATCATCCAGCATTTCGGCAGCATCTTCCATTTTTTCAGAAAGCACCCCTTTTAGTTCCCCTGCTTTTTCAGAAATAACTTCAGCAGCGTCAGAAAGCATTTCAGAAGCATCCTCTAGTTTGTCTTCTGCTATTTCCTTAGAACTTCCAAATAGCTGCTTAAATTTGTCTAGTATACCCATGATAATTTTTGGTTTATGGTGAATCAAATGGTTTTAGCCTTTTACAAAAAAATTATAAAGCGTTGAAGTACGCCATTTATCTATTCTTCTGATTAATGTCATTTTGTTTTTTGGGCTATGCCTGATTGTAAATATAGCAATATTCTGACATTCTGTCCAGCTATCAAAGACTTCTATTCTCAAATCTGTGACCTTTTTTGGGCGTTTTGAAGGTTTCGATAAGGAATGTTTTTTTTAGAAATGTAAATCCAATTCCTTTCTAAAATGGATAAATGAATAAGGAATCTATTCTTTTACTGAAAATGAAGGCAATCCTATTTACCTACATTGTACTCATAGGATACTGAGGAAGGTTTATTTATGAAGTCTTTGTTTTACTATGTCACAAAACTTATTTGTGGCATGATTATTTCTTGCCATAGTAAGCATACAATGGATTAAATCAAACAACTTATGAAGTCAATTCTTACATTTTTTAGCCTTCTTTTAGGCTTATTTTGTGTCCCACAAATGCTTTTTGCTCAAGAAGAGAACAAGGAAATCCGAGCTGAAGAAACCTTTTATCAAATGAAAGGTTCGCATGAATTTAATATCGGGATGGGCTATCCGAATTTAGCTGTTACGGCATTAGATGTAGCCAATATAGTTGGCGTTAGCAATGATGCTAAATCAACGCCCAATTTTACCTTGAAATATGAATACGGACTTGTGCAAGATGTAGGAATTGGCTTACACTTAGGTTATTATTCCGCTAAAATGCCTTCTTTTACAGGATTAGTTCAAGATATTGATTTTAGTGGGGTTAACGAAATATTGTGTAGTACGCTTGGGATTAGTTGTCCTGATACCACGGTCACTAGTAGTATTAGCTATGATCGTGTTCATGCTGTGACCATTGGTGGTCGGTTTGCTTATCACCGAAAAGTTCTAGAAAATCTTGACATTTATGGAAGCACGGTTTTTGGATACAGTATTATTAAAAAGAAAACTATCGGGGAGCCTAATGCTTCGAATGAAAACTTTGCAGGTCAGTTGCCTACCTTTGTCTATTTTGCAGGAGCAGGAGCAAGGTATTATATCTCACCGAATTGGGGCGTTTATGGAGAATTAGGTTATGGTGCTCTTACTGTATTTAATGCAGGCGTTACTTATCGAATTTTGTGAGTTTAACTGTCCTCGTTGAGAATTACGAATTAGGAATTACGAATTACGAGTTACTGTTTTGGTGAGAATTGAGCGTGAGAAATGCGAGCTTTGAACCTTTGAATAACGATAAAAAAAATAGAGCCGCAGCAATACGGCTCTATTTTTTTTGGACACTTCTTTTTCGTAGAAATTTGCTTAAAAGTAATGACAAAAATCGTAGTGGGAGAAAACTACTAAATCGTCACTTAAACCTACTGTAACTGTTCGTTAGACGTAGGAGTAGTTAGATCAAATGCAGCACTAAAGCGTGTTTCATCTTTACGTTTAATGGTGTACGTCAACGTTTCTGTTGTTGGGTCGAGATCTAGCATCCAAACATTCTCTTTAGCTACAGAAATCATTTCTGCGGTAGCTTCATCGGCAGGGAAAGATAAAGCGAATGGATTTTCTTCATTGGCTACTGCTGCTCCTCCATAATTTGTTATTTTCTTTGGATTTCCTTTTTGATCAACTTCTTGGTGTTTCAATTGAAAACCTGATTCCGTCTTCGAAAATTTCCAAATTTTAGAACGATCTTCTCCTACGGAAAAAGGAATACTAATTTCCGAGTCATTGCAATATTCAAGCGTAATTAACATTGGTTTTTCTTTGTAAAAATCGGGGCCAGCATAGCTGTGTATCAATTTTCCTTGGTAGGTTTTTCCGCAATAAGTACTTAGTTTAGAAAATAAATCTTTTGGCTCTTCAACAACGACCTCTTCTACTTCTGGAACTTCAGTTGTTTCTGTTTCTGATGCTGCTTGGTTTCCACAAGAGATGACAAATATGGCAAGAAAAGCAAATAAAAATGGTTTAACAAATGGCATTAGTGAAATTTAGGTTTGATTAGAGAAATGTGTTTTGTTTAGGGGGTTTTCACAAAATAATTTAATTAAAGGGGAAAGCTTAGAGTTTTGTCATTTATATTTTTCATAAAATGATTAGCTATCCGATTAAATTTGAGGCACTTATTCTATGAAAAAAAGGTAGATGCCTAAACAACATCTACCTTAGTCTTTTCTAAAGGGAGCTTAATGAAATACCATCATACTCCAACTATTGAACATATGCAAAAAATCTGAGGACTTGAAAACCGAATCCAACTAAGCTTCGGCATCCACACACGATTTTTGGATACCTTTTCTATATTTGCAGGTTCTAAGCAAGTTTCCTTCTGCATCAAAATACCTCCACTTTCCGCATTGCAATCCTTTTCGCATTTTTCCCTCTGCACTACCCGTCGATAAATCTAAACGCTGTTTGCCACGGCGAGCATTAAATGCCTTGATCAAAGCTACTTCGTCATTATAGCGTTGGAAATATTTTTTAGAGCCGTCCTCGGCAAGTTGTAGGCTGCGAGAGCAAATGCCGGTAGAATAGCTGTCGGTTTCCTTGTTTTTTCTTGCCCAAATGTACCACATTTGACCTTCGGTGACATTGATCCCACAAGCAGCGGAGCTTCCTGCTGTTGTCACCTCCACTTTCGTCATACCCTTTGCCGTTTTATAAGGTGTTGTAATCTCGAAAGTAATGACTTTGATATGGCTTTCTTCGTCCATTTCTACACTTACAGCTTTGCCTTCAAACACTAAATCCGCATTAAAAAACTCTTCTGTTGTAAGTGCGCTAGGAGGACGGCAGCTACAAGCGATGACTTGGAGTCCTAGAGCAACGAATAATAAAACTAAGCCCATTTTTTTCTGTAGGCACACCGTCAAAGGCATTTTGCTAGATAAGTTTATCAATTTCATATTCAATTCGTTAAGTTTGGTTGGAAATGGTTTACGACACTTTATCAAAAGTAAAAAATATTCGCGTGGGTTTCTAATATCTACTTAGCATTATTAGTGCCAATTGTCAAGCATTTGTAGATTTACGAGAACTCTTAACGACTAACTTTTAACTCTAAACTACAATACCTTTTCACCAATTTAGCCACTTTTGGTGCTGCTTTTTCCACAACTTGAATAACTTCCTCCAACGTCGTTTCTTTGATAGCAGAAATCGGAAAACATTGGTTAGAAACAACAGAAATGACGGCTAATGGAAGTCCCATATGCTTAGCCACCAAGACTTCAGGTACGGTAGACATCCCAATCACATCGCCTCCGATTCGATTGAAATACCGATATTCGGCTGGAGTTTCCAAATTAGGTCCTTGCACACCGACATAGACACCAGTATGTAACTTTATTTCTTCTTCTTTGGCAATAGCTAACAGTTTGTTTATGATGTTGTTATCGTAGGTGTGGAGCATGTCAGGAAATCTAGGCCCCAAGCGCTCATCATTCATCCCACGCAAAGGATTTTCAGGCTGCAAATTGATGTGATCCCTGATGAGGACAATATCACCCGCTTGGAAATGAGGATTTACACCACCTGAGG
This sequence comes from Saprospiraceae bacterium, assembly GCA_020631545.1. GTDB lineage: Bacteria > Bacteroidota > Bacteroidia > Chitinophagales > Saprospiraceae > JAHDHB01. Next base: position 7,421 of record JAHDHB010000086.1, read on the forward strand.
CATTGGAGATAAGGAGTTGTTCTATCCCTAAAAATTTCAAAACACGAATAGGAAAGGTGACCTCCTTCATCGAGTATCCTTCGTAGTAATGAAAGCGTCCCGACATAGCGACTATCCGCCGGCCTTCTAAATAGCCAAAGATTAATTCGCCCTTATGACTTTCTACCGTAGAGGTAGGGAAGTGCGGGATTTTTTGATAAGGAATGCGATCTTCTATTTGGATTTCTGAGGCTAAATTCCCTAAGCCTGTACCTAGTACAATCCCTATTTCTGGCTGAAATTGACTTTGGCTTCGAAGAAATTGAAGCGCTTCTTGTATGTTATCGTAGAGTGTAGTCATGGAGGTTGGTTAAGTGAAAGTTCTTTGTCAAACGAAGAAAACAACTTAAACCTTAAAATTCATCATAAATTGAATAATATCTTGACGAAAACGTTCTTCATCATCAAAATGGAAAGCGACTTGAGCTGGAAGGACAAACACGGGAAGTTGATGTTGAATTAAGAATTCACGATGTAAATCTAATCTAACAGCATCTTTTTCCGTAGTCAAAATGATTTTTTTCCGACCTTCCATATCCTCAAAAATCCCCTTGACATTCCCGACTTCTTGCTTGGTGAAGAGATGATGGTCTGAAAACTCCTTGACTATGACCGTATTCGCATTGGCTTTAAGGTATTGAATCAAGTACTCAGAGCGAGCAATAGCACAAACCAGAAGCACATCCCAAGAATCGTCCAAAGTAATGCGTTGCTGTCCATTCATCAAGTAATACGGATCTTGATACGTGTAGTAAGAGAAGTAAATTCGTTGCTTCGGTTTAAGACCTATCTCCTTGATTAGAGCAACTTTTTCTTCTTCTGAAACTTGGTCAGGACATTTAGAAACGATGATGATATCGGCACGAGTATAAGCAGAAGGCCATTCGCGTAAGCGACCAGAAGGCAACAAATAATCCCTAGTAAAAGGATAATCGTATTCCGTCAATAAAATATTTAGTCCAGGATTTACCGCTAGATGTTGAAAGGCATCATCAAGTAAAACGACTTGTAAATGAGGATCTTCCATTAGCATGTTTGGGATGGCAAATGTTCGATCTTCTGCAACGGCAACAAAAACATCACGAAATTTTCGTTTGAATTGCAAAGGTTCATCCCCCACATCATTAGCCGTGTGATTGGGCTGTACCGTTAAAAAACCCTTCGTTTTTCGCTTATAGCCTCTGCTAAGTGTGCCAACCTTAATGTATTCCCTCAAAAATAGAATAAGGTATTCGACATGAGGCGTTTTTCCTGCTCCTCCCACCGTTAGATTCCCTACAGAGATTGTAGGAATATCAAAACTAGCACCTTTTAATAAGCCTAGGTGGTACAGGCTGTTCCGAAGGCCTACGCCTATGCCGTAGAGCAAGGAAAAAGGAGCCAAAAGTAGTTTATAGACGAGATCTTGCAAGTCTTGTTTTTTTATACAATGCGTGATTTTGACGTTATGTCTACTGTAAATTTAGTAACTAATCGGTCAACTCTAACTATTTTTTGACAAAACTTGATAGAAAGTAGAGGAGCGGACAGAAGGAACGATTGCTAAAGGGCTATTGAAAAATAAAGTTTGTACGAAGCCACATTTGATGCATACGTTGGTTTCTCCTTACGTCAATTTATGAATTATTCAGGTTAAGCAGCATTCTTTATTAGAAAAAACCTTTTTTTGGTATTTTACTTGCAAGTAACATAAGCATTTCTACTAAAAAATCAACAAACCCATGCGTTGTCTCGATTACTATAAATTTGTATTCCTTCTTAGCCTTGTGCTCCTCTTTTTATCTGGATGTGAAGAGCCTGATCCTGAGCCTGTTTTGCCTGTTCGTTATCAAGAAGAACTCTTTGATACTTGGGAGTTGACTGCGGAGGTGATTTATGGAAATAATACTACTTTGATGGGGAATAATCAGGATTTGAAATTGGACGTCTATGAGCCTAGTGGAGATATTTTGAGTCAACGGCCTCTGGTTATTTTTGCACATGATGGCTATTTTACTACGGGGGATCGTACTTCTTTTGCCGAGCGTTGTGGGGAATTGGCCAAGTTAGGTTACGTAACAGCAACGATGGATTATCGACTTTGGGAAGGAGGAATTCCCTTGGATACGACGGATTTGTTGAGTGTAGCGATTCGAGCGGTGGGAGATATGAAGGCTGCTGTTCGATTTTTCAAGGAGGACGCGGCTACGGTGAATCGCTTTCGCATTGATCCTGCTAAAATTATAGTAGGAGGCTACTCGGCTGGTGCTTGGATTGCGCTGCATGCGGCCTACTTGGATAATGCGGGAGAGGTGGCTTCCTATGTAGCGGATACTATTGCTGCTACAGGTGGAATTGAGGGGAATAGTGGTCATGCGGGGTACAGCTCTTCGGTGGCCGGTGTGATTAGCCTAGCAGGGGCTTTGTTGGATGAGCGTTTGATTGATGTAGGGGATGTCCCGGTACTGAGTATTCATGGTGATGCAGATGAAATTATGCCCTATTGTAATGGTTTTCAGGCTGATCAATTGGGAGGACAAGGGATGGCGTTGGTTGGGCCTTGTATTTATGCCCCTTATGCTCAATCCATCGGTGTCCGCACGACCTTGTTCGATATTGAGAATGGAAATCACAGTAGCCCTTATCATGTGGATAATATGGAGCGGGTGGATAATGAAATTGTGGATTTTTTGTTTGATATTGCAACGGAATAATGAATACGAAGTAAGAAGTATGATGTTTGAAATGTGAAGTGAACATCCTATTTTTTTTCAAAACTGTACTTATGAGAACTTGGTTTGAAAAGATATTTTCGAAGAAAAAAGCAGCAGCAACTCCACCGAAAGCGGAGCAAAAAGAGGTAGACCAACGACAGCTTACCCATGCAGACAAGAAGGCTTTTGAGCGTTTTGAGCAGGAAATGAATGCTTATATCAAGCGTTATTATAGCGATCCTCATGCGCAGTTGAATTTGAATATCTTGAATGATCAAGAGGAGCGTATTCCGCCTGCTGTTGTATTTAGCGACCGCTATTTTGAGTGGGCAAAAGCTAAAACGGCTTGGGATAAAAAGAGTGTGATTTTCAAGTTGTTTGATCAATTATTTCGACAGAAACTGAAAATGTGGCAGTTGGCAGAACGCTTTACCGAAGATCGCTTTGCGGATGATGCTTTGGGTTTATTGGAAAGTGCTAGCGTGCCTAGAGTCAAAGCCGAACGTTATTTTGCAGCAAAAGCCAAGGCTTTGATGGTATTAGGACGATATAAAGAAGCGATAGCTGCCGCAATGAAGGGCGTAGAAGCCAATACCGAATTCCATCCTACCAAGCTGTTACTAGCGGATGCCCATTATTTAGCAGGGGAGAAAGAGCGAGCTTTACAAATCTATAATGCCGTTGCTGCACAAGTTTTGCCAAGAGGAGAGCAAAAGCAAATGACAGCAATTTCGCTACTAGGATTCGAAGGCCAGAAGATGCGTTCACCCGTCTATGCCTTGATGTTTTTGCAGGAATTTCCAGTGACGGAAGGTATTTGGAAGTGGGCAGAAATTGAGTTCTACTACAGTCCATATTTTCGGTATGAATACGGTTTGGCTTTGCTAAAAAGTGGAGATAAAATGCGCGCTTTTTCGAAGTGGTTAGATTTGGCCAAGGAGATGCCTTGGGTGGATTATGCAGCGCTTGCAGCCATGGAATGTTTCGAAGCCCTTGATCCCAAGGGAAATAAAAAAATGTTAGTAGAGGATCGTAAATGGTTAAAGCAGCACATTCGTACGCATAAATGGAAACAACACCCAAAACACTCCATAAAAGAGTTTTTGGTGGATAAATAGCGAGTAGAATTGCTTGGAAGTGTTTTTTGTAAAAAAAATGGAGAATAAAGGCCATATCCTTCATTCTCCATTTTATAATATTCCCTTCTCAAAAAAGCTATTGCTTTTTACAAGTCGGACAATCTTTATAGTAAGCATTCAAGCCACAATCAAGGAAGGCTGAGAACTCATCTTTATTAGGCGTATAGCCTACAGGAATATTGAGCAATTTCTCATCATGACTTAATAGGACGTAGTAAGGCTGTGAGTTTTTTCCGAAGTGTTTGGCTTGGAAATCCGCCCATTTATTGCCTATGGTACGCTTCTTTTGGCCATCAACATCAGAGATGTACGATTGTTTTAGTTTTTTGCGATCATCCACATAAAGTGAAATGAGAACAAACTCTTCTGCTAGGCGTTTTCTGATTTCTGGAAGAGGCCAAACCGTTTCTTCCATCTTACGACAGTTTACACAACCGTGTCCTGTGAAATCGACGAAAATGGCTTTTTTCTCTTTTTTAGCAAAGGCTAAACCTTCTTCGTAGTCCTTGAAGCAGTTCAAGCCTACAGGGCATTCGCCTGGATCATGGAGTAAGGTATAGTGTCCTGGAGGCGCTAAACCACTCAATAAAGACAAGGAATTGTAGGAACGATACTCTTTATTGTACACAAGTCCCGTACACATGTAAACTGCAAAAGCAAAGGAAAGTAAGCCAAGCATAAATCGTACTTTAGACAGTTTTTTAATCGGTGAATCGTGTGGGAAACTGATAAAACCGAAAAGATATAAAGCCATCAAGAAGAAAATCAAAATCCAAAGCGCCATAAATATCTCGTACTTCAAGAAATTCCAGTGGTAAGCTAAATCAACGAGGGAAAGGAATTTTAAGGCCAAAGCCAATTCCAAAAATCCTAGGACAACTTTTACCGAAACCATCCATCCACCAGATTTTGGCAAGGAATTTAACCAACCAGGGAAAGCAGCGAACAGCGTAAAAGGTAAGGCTAAAGCCAAGGAGAAACCAAGCATTCCTATAGGAGGTCCTAGTATCAAACGTCCAATTTGAGGGCCGCCACCTGTAGCCGCTTCTACGAGTAAGGTGCCAATAATTGGCCCCGTACAAGAAAAAGACACAATACCTAGCGTAAAGGCCATAAAGAAAATGCCTAAATAACCGCCTTTGTCAGCTAGTTGGTCGGTCTTACTTGACCAACTGTGGGGTAACGTGATTTCGAAATAGCCAAAAAAGGAGAAAGCGAAAATGACAAATAAAACGAAGAATATAAGATTCACAATGGCATTCGTCGCCAAACTATTCATAATGTCAGGGCCAAAGATGATCGGCAAAGACATTCCTAGCGCTACGTAAATGACAATGATGGAAATTCCATAAATAAGTGCATTCGTGATTCCTTTCGCCTTAGTCTTACTCTGCTTGGTAAAATACCCCACGGTAAGTGGAATCATGGGGAAGACACAAGGCGTTAATAATGCAACTAATCCGCCTAAGAAGCCTAAAAGAAATATCATCCAAAGATTGGTAAATGCTTTACGTTCACCACATTCCGCTAGGGGCTCAGAGAAACGGTCGGATTTTGTGATAGCACCGAATTCTGCGGTAGGCATCCCCCCATCTCCTGTAGCACCGGCCTCCGTAGCAGAGGTTTCGCCGCCAGCAGCAGGAAATTTCAAGTCGAAATATGCATCTGTAGGAGGAAGGCAACGTTCATCATTACAAGTCATAAAGTTGACGTAACCTTTGATATCTTTCGTTCCTTCTGGAACCTTTAGGCGTTGCGTAATCGTGTATTTATCTTTGAATTTGGTCAAATTCATCCCAAATACTTTATCGAAACCCGAAGATTTATCCCCAGCTTCTTCAGCTTTTCCTACAGGTTTATTGTTTTCTGGAGCTTCAATCTCAAAGGAAGTAGCTACAGGCCCTTCATCACTTTCTAAAAATTGAGAATAGACAGACCAGCCTTTTTCAATATCCGCATCAAAAATCAAATCCACTTCAGTATCACTAACATGTTTGGCTTTAAAATTCCAAGTAACCGGCTTGAAAAAACCGTCTTGCTCTCCCTCATTCATTTTCATAAAACCACCTGCATCATCAAAAACGTCTGGTGTTGTAGTTTCGATATCTGCTTGAGCAATAGGCTCTTCCTCCTTAGGCTCTTCTAGTTTTGGCTTAGAGGTTGTCTTTGTTGTTTTAGCAGAATGTGTAGAAGAAGAAGTTGACGTTGTTTTCGTTTTGCTAGGAAATAAAGAACCTGTTTTAGGTTTTGGTTTTTCCGCTACAGGCGTTGGCTTAGGTTGAGGTTTAGGAGTGGAGGTCTGGGGAGGAAGTTTGACCGGCTCAGGCTTCGATTTTACCGGAGAGATCGAAACAGGATCCTTCTTTTCGCCAATGTCAAAAGAAAATTCTACAGGCGTAGGTGGCAAACACATTTCATTATCACATGTCATGTACTCCAGATAACCAGTCGTCTTGGCGTAGCTTCCTTTCAAGCGAATACGCTGTTTAAACGTAACCTTTTTCTTGAAGAAGCTTAGGTTCATATCGAAGATATTGCTAAACTCTTTGTGTAGTTCTCCCAGTTCTTTAGCTTTTCCTAGGATTTCAAATCCCTTGATTCCTTCAAAATTAATGCTTGTCGGAACGGGGCCATCATCACCTTCTATATGTTGAGAATAAACGTGCCAACCATCATTAATTGTGGCTGTAAAAACGAGGTCATACTCTTTCCCGTTCACTTTTTCCGTATCAAGTTTCCACTTGACAGGCTTCTGGATTTGGGCAGAGAGTCCGGAGACTGTAGCTAAAACTATAAAAAACAGTGTGATATAACGCATGATCTTTTTTCTCTTTGTAGTAATTTTGATGGGAGAATGTAAACTCTTAGGATTAAATAACCATTAGCATAAAATTACTACGCAAAAATGATAAAAACAGGTACTTTAACGCACCTTAACAAAATATGTCGCCAATTTATCAAAATCTAGCACTTTTCCAAAAGTTCCTTATAGGAATGTTAACAAAAAAAGAAGAAGGAATAAAAAAGACATCAAGGATGCACTATCCAAGGGTAGGCCTTCTTAAATCCCTTCCTCCAAGTCATATGCCAATGGCCTTCTCCTTCTTCTATATCAACTTTTATCTGTTCTTTCGGTATTCCACTTTTGACTAGGATTTCCTCCATTTTGTATACAGCATCGACCGTTGGCGTTTCTAACTGCCCAGCATTAAAATATATTTTTTGCTTGGTTCGTTTTTGATTCTCTTTGTGAAGTGAATAGACTTTTTCATTGACCCAAAAGGATGGTGAAAATACGATAGCACCACCAAAAACATCGGGGTATTCCATAAGCATATAATAAGACATCAATCCCCCTAGGGAAGCACCGCCGATAATGGTGGATTTGGCCTCCTGTTTTGTCCGATAACGCGCATTTACCCAAGGTATTACGCTCTTGACGATCCATTCAGCGTGTTTATCACCGCTGACCGTCCAATCAGAGTACCAACGGGTGGATGGAAAAGGCTTGTATTCCTTCATTCTATTGGCCGAACTATGCAGCCCGACAATGATAGATTGTGCTTGATTTAAATTTCCCAAACTGTCTAGCACTTCGTCTAATTGCCATTCGGTTCCTTCTTGTATTCTTTGATCAAATAGAGACGCTCCATCTAAAAAATAAATGACAGAATAGTCAACGGAATCAGTTGCATAATTTTCTGGGAGATAAATGGAAAGCGTTCTTTTTTCCTTGAGGTAATCCACCGTAATGGTATCCTTCAGTATTTGTACATTTTTAGATGCGGTATGGGTTAAGGTCTTCACCCATTCTGCATGTTTTTTCTTCTTGATGTTCTTCGTTATTTTTTGGTAGATGGCGTATGCCCCTACAAATAAAAGACTTAGAAAGAATAGATAAAGTAGTTTTCTTCTCATTTTTTGTCTTAAAACATAGTTAGATAATTCCCACTTTATCCTTGTTTAAATGGGGACAATTTATATTCAGACGCTATTACAAGTTAATGAATTCCTCTTGGTTTTTATTCATCTATCGGTTTTAAATCAAGGAGATTATTCATGACAACTATAACTTATTGAGCGAATTTGTAATTTTTTCATCATTTTATTGAAGAACTTTTGTACACATAACAAAGTTTTAGTGAATATATTACCTATTTTACAGTATGCTAGATTGGATCAGCAATTCTCGGTTTGATAAAAGCAATAGGAAGCTATCGGGTGTGCGCAAGAGAAGGCGGTAGCCTTCGAGGTAGCAAGGGGTTTCAACCCCTTGGTTCGTAAAATAAGCCCAAGTTTTGCCCAAAA
>JAHDHB010000087.1 GCA_020631545.1 Saprospiraceae bacterium
ACATTGCGGCTAAACTGCTCATAAACAATAAAGATACCTTGGTGCTAGGGCATCTGAGCCAAGATGGTTTCAACTACCCCAATCATGTCAAAGTGCTAGGTATTAATGGTAAGTCCTTTGTTAATTTTACTTGTAATAATTCGGTGTTGATAGGAAATAGTATCGATCTTGGAACAAAAGGCGTCTTTGCCGAAAAAGTAGGGATGGAGTTTTATTCACCGCAAGATGTTGTCAATAATTTTAAAAATATAGAGCAGTTTATCAAGGAATTACCCGAATTCCCTTCAGTCAACTATTATGTAGCCAAACACGCAGCTTGGGAGGAATTTATTGGGGTGATCCAAGAGGGAAATAAAGAATTTGTGCAAATGGGCATTGAGCACCAATTAAGGTTTGCTAAGAATTTGAGTTGGTATAACTTGGGATGTGCTAAGTGAAAGGTCAATAAGGTGCGGTATGAACTAAAAAAGAAGGTGTTTTCCGTATAGAAAATCACCTTCTTTAATTCACCATTTTCCATTAATCAAACTAATAAGAAAACGTAGGTGGCGGTGAATTCGCTGCTTCTTCCTTAAAAAAAGTTTTCCAACCGTTCTTTAGAAAAGCAAAAAAGGGCTAAAGATATTTCTTATTGCTTTTAATTTGTTAATGCAATATTTTGTAAACCAGTTCTCTAATCAATTCGCCTTCTGCCACGCTATCATTATTTACGCCTTTGGAACGCAAGTCATAAACATGGAGTTGATGGAAAACATCTTCTAGTTTTTGGCGAGAATAGTTTCTTGCCGCCATCTTGTAATCTTTTACAAACCAAGCAGAACGCAAGCCCAAGGCCTTGGCCAAATCATTATCCGCTGCCTGTTTCATGGAGCTTGTGATAAAAACTTTGCTAAAATAGTTGTAAAGTGCCCCTGTAATTTTTGGTAAAGGATTTAACTTTGGGTTGGCAATGAAGTAATTAATAATGCGATTACATTTAAGAACGTTGCGTACGCCTAGTGCATTTTGCAATTCAAACACATTGTACTCCTTGCTAATTCCGATATTTTTTTGAACGTGATCAGCGTTTATTTTAGTCCCTTTTGGTAAGTTGAGCACCAATTTATCCATTTCATTGACGATTTTGGACAAATTCGTTCCTAGGTATTCTGCTATCATCTGAGCAGCATTAGGCTCAATTGAATAAGACATGGATTTGAGATGAGTAATGATCCAGTCACCTACTTTATTGTCGTACAGCTTTTTCGATTCGAATACTACAGCATTTTTGGATAACGTTTTAGCAAACTTAGTCCGCATATCCAATTTCTTATGCTTGTGGCAGATTAAGAGTAGGGTAGTAGGCGTAGGATTTGCTACATATTTTTCAAGTTTTATCAAGTCTTTCATATCCTGAGCTTCCTTGATGATAATCACTTGAAGTGGCGCCATCATGGGATAGCGTCGTGCAGCATCCATAATATTTATATGGCTGATGTCTCTTCCGTATAAAACCGAGAAGTTAAAAGCTTTTTCCGATTCTTGTAAAACCTTGGTTTCAATATGTTTAGTGATGGCATCAATAAAATAAGACTCATCGCCATGCAATAGGTAAATCGGCTTGTATTCTTTGGATTTTAGGTTTTTAAGTACTTCTTGGAAGGTCAGTTTCATAAGTTCAACTGCTAATGTGTAGTAAATGAAGGCGAATTTAGGGAATTTGTAGGAATATGAGTCACAAAGGACACAAAGAATACAAAGTTTTTAACGGAAGAAGAAAATGGCTTGTGCTGCTTTTTACCCTGCATTCTCCATTTGTACTGCTAAGCTTTTTACAGTATTTCCTTCTTTTTCAGGAACTTGAGCCATCGCGTATTCGCTCAAGGCAGTGATGGTTAAACTAGGATTTACGCCAAGATTGCAAGGAATAATAGAGCCATCCAGAATGTACATGTTCGGATAGCCATGTGCTTGAAACTTTTGATTGACAACGCCTTCTTCTGGACTGTCTCCCATTGGGCAACCGCCTAATACATGCGCGGTAGAAGACATGCTGAACAAAATCTCCGTTGCGCCATTCATCGCTACCCCATTTACTTTTTCTGCGTAGCGATGGAGTACTTCTTGCCCGACATCAATGAATACCGGAACACGTTCATTCCCAGAGTTATCGAGTTTTATTTTTCCCTTACCAAACCATCCCTTTTTCCAACGCATTTTCATAGCGCTATCTAGCGTTTGCATAACCAGTAAGATAATAGAATTGCTAGCAAATTTCGTATTGGCGAATACCTTTAAAAATTTGATGGGATGCGTGATTATTTTTCCTAGTAACTTGAGTGTCCGAACATAAGAAGGCCCATTTTCTGTGGCAAAAACGCCCAATTTACCCATAGCTCCCGAGCCATTTGGGTATTTTACGATTTCAATATGTGTGCTAGGATCAGGATTGAAGACAGAACTGATGGCTATGCCATGATTTAATTTTTGATCGGCCATCGTAATGCCGCAGAGCATTTCGGAGTTGGTTCTAAAGTTTTCGCCTAAGCGTTCTGATAACTTGGGTAAGGTCTTTACACCATGTTTTTGATTTAATAATAAATCCATCGTACCGAGTACGCCTCCGCTGATGACTAATCCTTTTGCTTTGAATATCTGCTTTTTACGAGAAAACCATGAGCTGCTTGATTGGGTGTGAATATGGTAAACCTTGTCCTTGTATTCAACTTTAGAAACTAGCGTTTCGGCTTGTATTTTAGCACCAAATTTACGAGCAAAATACAAGTAATTTTTGTCCAGCGAATTTTTGGCTCCATGTCTACACCCAATCATACAGCCAGCACATTCTACACAACCAGTACGTTCTGGCCCAAGTCCGTTGAAGTAGGGATCGACCGCTTTTTTAGTATCTCCATAATAGACCCCAACATTCACCCCTCCAAAAGACTCCTCCTTGCCCATGTCTTTTGCCAAATCCTTTAAAATGTAGTCTTCTTCATAAAAACGATCTACTTTGACCGTTCCTAACATGAATTTAGCTTTGTCATAATAAGGCATGAGTTCTTTCTTCCAATCCTTCAATTTTCCCCAAACGGGATTTTTAAAAAACTCATCAGGTGGAATCATATGTGTATTGGCGTAAACTAAACTTCCTCCTCCAACACCGACACCACTTAGGACAAAGACTTCCTTAAAAAAAGTTAGTTTCATGATACCGAAGCACTTGAGCAAAGGAGCCCAAAGGTATTTCCGAATATTCCAGTCAGATTTTGGAAAATCATTTGCTTTAAATTCCTTTCCTTTTTCTAAAACTAAGACGGAATACCCTTTTTCTGCTAGTCGCATAGCAGATACGCTACCGCCAAATCCCGAACCTATTATGATGTAATCGTAGAGTTTGTCCATGAATTTAAAATAAAATTAGTTGCGTTCTATAGCTTCAAAGTTAAGGAATAGAGCGAAGGGAAAGAAACAATGTGACCAAATATACGTATCAACGTCTATGTTGTAAGAGGAAATCACAAAAGTATGGATTTTTCACTTCTTGCTGGATTTTTCTTTTGAATATTTTGTCAAGTTGAAATAAAAAATGGTAATTAATGATTGTTGCCATATTTTTTTGTAAATTCAATTATTGTTTAACACTAAATTATTACGATTATGGGAAGTATGTTGCCTTTGATCATCCAACTGCTCAGTGGAGCGGCAGGCGGTAATCTCGCTGGTGGATTGATGAAGAACATGTCATTAGGAACCCTTGGAAATTCAATTGCTGGTATACTCGGTGGAGGCCTTGGTGGTCAACTCTTGGGTATGTTGGGCATGACTGCCGGCATGGACGGTGGTATGGACATTGCAGGCATCTTAGGTAGCGTTGCTGCTGGAGGTGTTGGTGGCGGTGGCTTGATGGCTGTCGTTTCTATGGTGAAAAAAGCGATGGGCAAGTAAGCACATCCGCTAATTTTGTAAGTAAGTACGTATTAGAGCGAGATCCTTGAAGTTTGATTCCTTCAACCTCGCACGATCATAAGATTAAACGCAATTTGTCGAAAGATGGATTGCGTTTTTTATTTATTGCCACAAAAAACACAAAGAGACACAAAGATTTACGTACAAACGACTTTGTGTTTCTTTGTGGCAAATTTAGACAATTAAGGTTTTTTCATCGCCTCAAATTTATCCATCAAAGACCCCGCTTTTCCAATCGTAATCGTACTTCCACCATGGATAGTTATCGTACTCTTCACAAAATCAGTAGACTTAGCCTTGTAGATATTAGGAACATACGTCTGTGGGTTGCGATCAATGTAAGGAAACCAAGTACTGTGAATTTGTATCATCACTTTGTGTCCCTTTTTGAAGGTATGTAGAATATCTTGGAGCGGAAAATCGACTTCCGTTTTTTCATTAGGAACAAAAGGTTCTGGGTGTACAAAACTTTTGCGGAAACGACCTCTAAAAACTTCAGAACGAACCAATTGTTGGTAGTTGCCCATGCTTACATGTGCTGGTGTGATTTTATTAGGTTCAGCATCAGGAGGATAAACATCAATCAATTTTACGACAAAATCCGCATCCGTGGTAGAAATAGAAGCGATTAAATTCACCATAATTTCTCCCATTAGTGTCAAGTCATTTCCTAGAGGAGCTGTTTCAAACGTCAAGACATCCGTTCTCCTAGAAGCATGGCGTTGATCATCCGTCATAAAAGGGCGAGGAGTAAAGCGAGTAGCCTCAATCTCAGAAGTATAAGGCACAGGTTTATTCGGATCACTCACATAGCTAAAAGAAGCGTAAGGATTGGTTCTCTTATTGATATTCAGAGTCTCTCCTTCTCCCAAACTCAAGGAATAGTTCTTGGTGTTTTCAGGCGGCCATTGATCGAATTTCTTCCATTCTTTAATCCCTGTGTCAAACATAAAAGCTTCTGGTAGAGTAGGTTGTTTTTCGCCTTTTAAATGATAATTAAAAAACGGCATTTCAATTTCTTTCTGGTAAAAAGTAGAAATACTATCTCCAAAATAAATATGATTGACTGCTTGAACTCCTTTCTCCCTAGCCCAATCGCCATGACTCCAAGGTCCCATGACGATAGTATTTTGCATGGAAGGGTTATTTTTTTCCAGATTTTTATAAATATTCAAGGGGCCATACAAATCCTCTGCATCAAACCAGCCCCCAACTGTCATGACAGCATGATTGACACCTTTTAAGTGGGGTAGAATATTTTTGGACTGCCAAACCTCATCGTAATTAGGATGCTCAATAAGCTCTTTCCAAAAGAAATTATCGGGGTAAAACTCCTTGGTAATGTTGTGTAAAGGGCCCATTCCTAGGTAATATTCATAAGCATCGGAGCTACCTTTTCTCGCTTCAAAACCTTTCCATTTATCTGCATACCAACTTTCCCCAGTGGGTTTATCTTTCTGCACACCAAAAACGGGAAACGTCATCGTATAACTTTGTAAATAAGCGCCCATATGGTGAAAATCATCGAAGAAAAAATCCGAAATCGGTGCTTGAGGAGAAGAAGCAACCAAGGCGGGATGTGCCTCAGGAATAGCAGCAGCCGTATAAAAACCAGGATAGGAAATGCCCCATTGACCTACTTTCCCATTATGACCTTTTAGTTTTTTGATCAACCAATCTACAGTATCATAAGTATCCGAACTTTCGTCAATGTCCTGCTTGTTTTTTGGTTTATTTCCTGCTATATGCGGTCGCATATTATCAAAAGTGCCTTCTGACATCCAACGTCCTCGAACATCCTGGTAGACAAAGATATAACCATCGCGCATGAGGTGCGTCGAAGGGCCAATACGTGTTTTATATTCTTCCCCATAAGGTTTTGCACCATAACAAGTACGTTGCATCAAGATCGGATATTTTTTGCTTTTATCCTTAGGAGAATAAACTACCGTATGGAGCTTAATCCCATCACGCATAGGTATTTTGTATTCCTGCTTATCATAATTTGCACGGATATAATCAGCATCGGGGCTATCCTGAGCAAAAAGAAAACTATTTAATAGAATAAAAAAAAGAAGGATAAAGCTCTGTTTCATGGTATTATCATTTACACGAAAAACGAATAATGGCCAAGATACGAATATCTAATAAATCCTTAGAAAAACTTGCTAGGAATGTCGTAAATTAGAGATGCTATTTCCCAAACACATTGAGCTATACCCAATCATGAAAAAAGTTTTCACCGCCTTACTATTTCCTTTACTATCAAGTTATTATGCTTCAAGTCAAGATTATCTAAAGCAAGCTCAAAACCATTTTAGTCAATACCTTAACTCTCATGATTTTGTACATTTAATGACAGAATCTTTACCTACCTTGGACGAGTGTCAGATGGTTTTCAAAGAAGAAGCGGCTCTAGAATATCATGCTTTTGTAGAGACCATGAAAGCCAAAGCAGAAGAAGAATTAAAGACAGAACCCGAACTATTTGTCGATGTAAGAATAGAAGTCTTCTCGACTCAAGATATTGAGCAGCAAAAGGGAAATTATGCCGGAGGAATGCAAGGCATTTTGGATAAATTGCAGCCTTACGTCATCTTCCATAAAGTCTCTCTACTCAGAGAAAAAGGTGCTGCCTACGGTGTAGCGTACAAGTATTGGGTGAATATCAATGGGCGCTGGGTGTTTTTCTTGAAACCTTATCGGGCTTTTGGGTAGATGGATGTCTTCTTGAACTATGCTCGTCGTGTAAGTCCTTAATCTTTAATGTTCTATGACGAAAGGTTTCAGCCTCTTGAATCGTTAAAATTGCCTATAAAGTTTTGTCAGCTTTTGGCAAGAGTTCATTACTTAGTTACTAAAAATTTGTAAAACAAAGTGTCATCCTCTTCCTGAGTTGACATTGTGTAACTGCGAAATTTCTATCAAGTCTAAATGAAAAATTGCAACTTTTTCAGAAACATGCCGTAAGAATAGCATGCATAATTAACAGAAAAACAGCAAGAGTTTTTTTGTGAGTTTTCATGTAAGAATAATGTAATTTAAAAAATGAAACCCTAAAATGAATGCAGTTTATTCTGTTGATTTATATAGTTTTATGTTTGTGTTTTAAGGTTTGAAAACATAAATATTGCCATGTTTTTTTTCTAAAAAATAACTTACTTTTCTTATATTAGCATAAAAATGTATCAAGGCTAACCTTGAACTATATTTAAACACCTAAACAACTAATTTTATGTCCGTTACCCTTAGGAGTACAAAATCTTGGCTTTGGCTCATGCTATTTTTACTCTACCTGAACCTTCCTCTTTACGCACAAATCAATTCCCCTAGTACTGCCGCAGTACCCTTTGGTAGCAATACCACCTATCCCGGGGCAGTAATGCTTCCCACTAATCTCCCCACTAGCGGTACATATGGCCAAGCACAAGATGCTGCTACGGCCTACAACCAATGGAAAGCAGACTACGTAGAAGCTTGTGGTGCAGGGAAATATCGTGTGAAATTCGACAGCCCTTCGGAAACAGTTTCAGAAGGCATCGCTTATGGAATGATGTTGGCCGCTTATGCTGCCGACAAAGATTTATTTGATGGCCTTTGGCAATATTACAAGGACAATCGTAATGGCAATGGCGCTATGAACTGGAAAATAGGTGGTTGTAGTGGTACTATCGGTTCTGGTGGTGCTACGGATGCCGAGCTAGACGCTGCCATGGCCTTGCTTGTTGCCAATCACCAATGGCCAGGAAGCACCTCACCACATAATTACGATACCGATGTTACGGCTTTAATCAATGTCATCAAAGACTTTGAGATTCAGCCTACTTGGGCAAATGGCCCTTACCAAACCAATAATGGAGACAACTGGGGCTTTGGCAACAACTGCCGTAATCCTAGCTATCAATCGCCTGCCTACTATCGAGCGTATGGAACACATGTTTCCGCTCAAAGTACTTTTTGGGATAATGCAGTGACTGCAAGCTATGACCTAATCAATGCTAATGCACACCCGACCACAGGATTGGTCAGTAATTGGTCGGATCACACAGGAGCTTCTAACTCTTGCAATGGACCCGACGAATTTGGCTGGGATGCTTGTCGAAATCCTTGGCGTATGGCTACCGATGTGGCTTGGTATGACGAACCACAAGCAAAAGTCTTGTGCAATAAAATGGCAGCTTACCTACAAGGCGTAGGCGCGGCCAATGTGCGCGGTCCTCTTCCTCAAGCTGGAGGTAGTGGTTCTTACCATAGTCCAGCCTTTGTTTCTACCTTTGCAGCAGGCATAATGGGCGCCGATCCTTCCTATCAAGGTTTCCTCAATGATATGTATACGGAATCCGTGAATACAATGGATGCACCGCCTTTCTATTTTGGAAATACCTTGCGTGTAGTTTCCTTGTTTTTAATGACAGGAAACTTCTGGAACCCTTTCGATATGGCGCCTCCTGGGCCTACAGCGCCTTACCTTACCATCACTTCTCCTACAGATGGTAGTACCATTATCCTAGGAAATACCGTAAATATGGCTGCTACGGCGACGGATGCTGACGGCACGGTTACCAGCGTAAATTTCGATGTTGATGGTCAAAACCTAGTAGGAACAGCAAGCGGTAGTACCTATTCCGCCTCTTGGACACCCTCTAGTGTAGGTACTTATCCAATTACCGTTACAGCTACAGACAATGACGGCTCTGTAACAACTAGCATGATTACCATTGCCGTAGATACCGTAACCACCACACCGCCTCCCTCTTCGAATTATAACTATGCAGAAGTGCTTCAAAAATCCATGTATTTCTATGAAGCACAAGAATCTGGTGCGCTAGATGCTGCCAATCGAGTCATTTGGCGTGGAGATTCTGGGATGGAAGACGGCTTAGATAATGGATTGGATTTGACAGGTGGTTGGTATGATGCGGGTGACCACGTAAAATTTGGTTTTCCAATGGCTTATACGGCTACGATGCTTGCTTGGAGTGGAGTGGAAGACGAAAATGCCTACCAATCTACTCAACAAATGCAATACTTACAACGTAGCCTTCGTTTTGTGAATGACTACTTCATGAAATGCCACGTTCGTAATCCTGATGGTTCTACACAACGCTTTTACGGTCAAGTTGCTTCAGGTTCAGTGGATCATGCTTGGTGGGGGCCTGCGGAGGTGATGCAAATGGGGCGTCCTTCTTACTACGTTGATGCTGCTAATCCTGGTTCGGATTTGACTGGGGAAACGGCTGCTGCATTGGCCGCTGCCAGTATGATATTTGCCAATGATGATCCTGCCTATAGTGCCCAATTATTGGAGCACGCTATCGCTTTATATGAATTTGCAGATACTTACCGTGGTCGGTATTCGGATGCAATAAGTGATGCCACAGCCTTTTACAACTCTTGGAGTGGCTACAATGACGAATTGGTTTGGGGAGCGATTTGGCTTTACCGAGCTACAGGCGATGCCGCTTACTTGAATGATGCCGTTGCTAAATACAATGATTTAAATACGGAACAAGGTACCAACATCAAGTCTTACAAGTGGACACTGGCTTGGGATGATAAATCTTATGGCTGTTATGCTTTGCTAGCGCAATTGACTGGACAAAGTCAATATATGCAAGATACTGAACGTTGGTTAGACTACTGGACAGATGGCTACAATGGTGAGCGTGTGCCTTATTCGCCTGGTGGCCAAGCTGTTTTAGATACTTGGGGCTCCTTACGTTATGCCTCCAATACAGCCTTTGTTGCCCTGTTATATGCAGACGTTATTGCGGCTTCCAATCCTACAAAAAGCGAAGTTTATCGGGATTTTGGTATTGCACAAATCAACTATGCACTAGGAGATAACCCCTTGAATCGCAGTTTTGTTATTGGTTTTGGAAATAATCCACCGCTGGATCCACACCACAGAACAGCACACGGTTCTTGGGCAAATAGCCTTTCTGTTCCTACCCAAACACGTCATGTACTTTATGGTGCATTAGTAGGAGGACCTTCTGCGCCAAATGATCAATACACGGATGACCGTTCGGATTATATAGGCAATGAAGTCGCTTGTGATTACAACGCAGGTTTTTCAGGCGCTTTAGCTCGGTTGATTTCTATTTATGGAGGAACGCCACTCGCTAATTTCCCTCCAGTCGAAACACCCGATTTAGAATATTATAATGATGCAAAAATCAATGCTACAGGGGGAACCTTTACCGAAGTATCGGTTTGGTCAACGAACCATTCCGCTTGGCCAGCACAAGAATTGGATAACGTTTGTTTCCAGTATTTTGTGGATATTAGCGAAGGTTTAGCAGCGGGTTATACGGTTAACGATTATACCGTAAGCATGAATTTTGCACCAGGTGGTGCCACAGCCTCTGATCTTATTCAATGGGATGGAACAGTTTATTACACAGAGGTTTGTTTTGGAAATACCTTGATTTACCCAGGTGGTCAAAGTGAATCTTACGAAGAAGCACAAGTCCGAATCGCCTTACCGAATAATGCGCCAGCAAGTGCTTGGGATCCTAGCAATGATTGGTCGTATACGCTAGCGAATGGTACACCCATGAACAATGCATTGCAAGTCAATGAAAATATTCCTCTGTATAATAATGGCGTTTTATTGTTCGGTCAATTGCCCAATGGCGTAGGGGTGAATAATCCACCAAATGCCGCAATTACCGCCACGCCTACTAGTGGAGATGCGCCTTTACTCGTTAATTTCGATGCTTCGGGTTCTTCTGACCCAGAAAATGATCCTTTGACCTACGATTGGGATTTTGGCAATGGAGCGACAAGTACAGGAGAAACAACCTCCTACACCTACAATACGCCAGGCGTGTATACCGTTACGCTAACAGTAACAGATACAAGCAGTAATACCAGCATTGCTACCACAAATATCACCGTCATAGACAATACACCTCAACCGCCTACAGCCATCATCACAACAAATACTACAAGTGGAGAAGCCCCCTTAGCGGTTACCTTCGATGGTTCTGGCTCAACTGATCCTAATGGAGAAACACTGACTTATACTTGGGATTTTGGAGATGGAAATACCGCTACAGGTGCAACAGCTTCAAACACTTATACTACTGTCGGCACTTATACCGCGACATTAACGGTAAGCGACGGAACTTTCACCGATGTAACAACGGTAACCATTGCGGTAGTCAATGGTGTTCCAACGGCAGTTTTTACCGCTACACCAAGCTCAGGCCAAGCACCTTTAGTATCGAGTTTCGATGCCTCAGGCTCTAGTGATCCCAATGGTGATCCTTTGACCTATACGTGGGACTTTGGGGATGGTAATACTGCTACAGGTGTTTCTGCAACAAATACTTACAATAATAATGGTACTTATACCGTAGTGCTTACGGTAGATGATGGAATGGGCGGAACGGATACGTATACTCAAACCATTGCAGTAGGAATTCTTACTTGTGATTTGAAATTAGAATACAAGACTTTTGATATCGATCCATCTAATTACAACGATAATCAGATTCGGCCGCATTTCAATATTATCAATGAAAGCGCAAATGCTGTTCCGCTTAGTGAATTAACCATTCGCTACTGGTACGAAAAGGAAGGTACTCAAGCAGATAACTTGTTTATTGATTACGCACAAATCGGTAGTGGCAATGTAACTGGGCAGTTTGTACAAATGACTACACCGGCTACAGGCGCTTCACATTACTTGGAGTTAGGTTTTAGCAATGCAGCAGGAAATATTCCTGTAAATGGTACCAGTGGTGAAGTACAAGCGCGTTTTGCAAAAGTAGATTGGTCTAATTACGACGAAACCAACGATTATTCCTTCAACCCGAATTATGCCACTTTCGGACTTTGGGATAACGTCGCCTTATACAGAAATGGTACATTGATTTGTGGTATAGAGCCAGGCGGCACTCCACCGGCTAATCAATCTCCTACCGCCAACATCAATGCTACACCCACCTCAGGCACAGCACCTTTAACCGTTAGTTTCGACGGAACAGGTTCTACTGATCCAGATGGTGACCCATTAACTTATACTTGGGACTTTGGTGATGGCAATACAGGCACAGGGGCAACGGTGTCCAATACTTATACTACAGCAGGAACCTACACGGCTACCTTGACGGTGGATGATGGAAATGGTGGTATGGCTACAGCAACGGTTACTATCGTTGTAGATCCTGTAGTAGCTAATGTTCCGCCAACTGTGACAATCACTAGCCCAGTAGATGGCGCGACCTTGAATGAAGGAAATATCACTTTAGAAGCGACTGCCTCTGACAGTGATGGTACCATAGCTTCGGTAGTATTTACCGTTAATGGTCAAAACATTACAGCGACAAACGTAGGCGGAAATACTTATCAAGCGACTTGGAATAATGCGACAGCAGGCACGTACAATATCCAAGTAACGGCTACGGATGACGATGGCGCTACCGCAATGGATAACGTGAATATCACAGTAGTAGGTGTAGCTAATGTTCCGCCAACAGTAAGCATTACTAGCCCAGTAGATGGCGCGACCTTGAATGAAGGAAATATCACTTTAGAAGCGACTGCCTCTGACAGTGATGGTACCATAGCTTCGGTAGTATTTACCGTTAATGGTCAAAACATTACAGCGACAAACGTAGGCGGAAATACTTATCAAGCGACTTGGAATAATGCGACAGCAGGCACGTACAATATCCAAGTAACGGCTACGGATGACGATGGCGCTACCGCAATGGATAACGTGAATATCACGGTGGTGGGTGCTGCGAATAATCCACCAACTGTTTCTATTACAAGTCCTTCGAATGGAGCGACATTGAATGCGGGGAATATTGCTTTGGGGGCAAATGCCTCTGATAGTGATGGTACTGTGGTGTCCGTTGTTTTCCAAATCAATGGCCAAACCTTCAACGCGAATAATACAGGTGGTAATCAGTATGCAGCTACTTGGAATGCTTCTACTCCAGGGACTTACACGATTATTGTAACGGCTACGGATGATGACGGAGCTACTAGTTCTGATACGGTAACGATAACTATACAAGGATCAACAGGTTCAGGAATGCTAGAAGTAGAGTTTGTCGTACAATCTGCTTGGAATGCAGGAATGTGTACACAGATTCTCCTCACCAACACCGGCACAGCACCTGTAAATGGTTGGACACTGACCTTCGATTGGGGTATCAACATCACGAATTTCTGGAACGTGAATTGGAGCAGCCCGTCACAATACTCCTATATCGCTAGTGATAAAGGATGGAATGGGACTGTACAACCCGGCCAAACCATAAATGTAGGCTTCTGCGCCCTACATTCTGGAAACTATGGTACACCAACAAACGGTACTATCAATGGACAACCCATTAATCTTGCATACTCTTCCAATATCGTAAGAGGTGGGCCAACCATAAGCGACAACCAGTCTACCAATAGCTTTGGCAGCACTATACCGGCGAATCTCCTAGTAAGTCCTACGAGCAGCAGTGACAATATTACAGTATCCTATGATGTAGAAGAAGATGGTCAATACCGTGTAAGCTTGTACGATCTAGCAGGAAAACAAGTGAAGATATTATTGGATGATTACCAAATCGCTGGTCAGCATTCTATTTCTAGCACGGTATACGACATTCCCGCAGGAATTTACTTGATTCAGATTGTAGGAAAGAATGTACTAGAAGTACAGAAAGTGATTGTGGTGAAGTAACGTTGGCTTCAGCCGACAAGTTGTTCCGTAAGCATGTTGATGATTTTGAAAGTTTAAATGAAAGCGCTCATTCTGAAAGGAATGGGCGCTTTTCCGTAACGTTGGATTTATCCGACAAGTTGTTTTTGTGTTTTTTAGGAAATAGCTTCAGTTTGGAGACTATGTCCAATCGGTTTTACCTCCTATTCCCTCGCACAATATCCAACAGAACCCCCAAGATCTCCGATAAATCCGACAAGTACATTTCCCGATTTTCAATAAAAACCTGTTTTTTGTCGATATCCAGCTTTAAGAATTTCCAGATACTGCCTGTAGTTACTACTCCATAGATTGCTTTTATTTCGCTGCTGTTTTTTTGATTAAAAAATTGAGCAGCAAGCATTTCTGCTACGCATTGACCTATGCCGCTATTGATATTGTCGTTTTTTGCCTCTACTAGCGTAATCACAGGAGCAGTTAGTTCTAGCTGTTCTTCATTTAGAGAAATGATATAATCACAACGTCCATTTAGTCCCTGCTCCTTATCGACATTAAAGTCGATACCAGAAAATATACTGATGGTATCGGCAGTGATTTTGCGAAGTTCTACTAAGATTGGCATAACAATAAGCTCAGAACGAGCTTTTTCGGTGCTTATTGCTAGGGCGAGCGGTACGTTGTAGTCTAGCGTTTCTTTAAGCCAGTTACTAGGTTGAATATCTTGGTGTTGTCCTAGAATTATCTTTTCGTCAACAATCTTTGATTGGATGCCGAATTTTCTTTTTATTTCACTTAGGGTAAAGGTATTGTAAGGCATAATTTATCGCTTTTTATAGAACAAAGGTACAAATTAAAAAAGACCTTTGTTGTTTGATTTGTCAAATGATTGGGGAATGCTTATAGAAATTTGCTGCATAACTATCTTTTACTTCCTTATTTGGATAAGACATCGTATAAATTTGTAGTTCTCTATTTACGTTTTTAATAGTAAGATAGCCTGTTTGAAACAACGTGGAGAATAAAGAAAAATGTTCAATATCAATTGTTTGAAAAACAGCAGTTCCTACTTCTATTTCTTCTAATTTTGAGAAGGAATGTTCTTCCATCATTTTATCTAAAAAGCAAGGTTCTAGTGCTTCTATCCAGTAATTATTGAATTTCCCTTCTTCGAAAAAACGTAGGATGGAAAATGGATTGCAAACATAATTTTTTCTATCCCATGTATATCCACCGTACCAGCTTCTTACTTGCTCCCAGAAGTCATCTTGTGTATTATTCGGCTTGTAGGGGAAAAAATAGGATTTTAGTTCTTCCTGTGAAAATCCAAGAAGGTTACCATAATGCTGGCTAAGCGTTATGTCGAATAAGTGGTTTAAACCATCAGAAAATATGCCTGCTGTACTGAACTTATAGTTTCCTGCTACGAGTAAAAACTTTATAAACTTATCATGATGTTTTATCCCCGAATAAAAAGTTTTTAAAATATCTTGATTTGTATAAGCCTGATCATTGTCTTTTTCTAGGTAATCAATGAGTGGTTTATCATATTCGTCGATAAGAATGACGACTTTTCCTTTTTTAGAAAGTGTTGTTAAAAGTTCTTTAAGACAGCTTTTTGCGGTATTCTTTTTTAATTGAATGTCGTAAGCTTCTGCTTGTTGGTAAAGCATTACGATTAAAGCCTGCTCTAATCCTAGCCCTTGATAATCAACATCATTAAACGAAATATGTATCACGGGGTTTGTTTCTTCCCAATTCCATTTATCTTCAATCCATAAGTCTTTAAAAAGTTCTTTTTTCCCTAGGAAAAGATGTTTGAGCGTCGATACTAAAAGAGATTTGCCAAAACGACGTGGGCGAGAAAGGAAATAGTAATCCCCAGTATTTAC
>JAHDHB010000088.1:0-2579 GCA_020631545.1 Saprospiraceae bacterium
TCTCAAAAACGCCCAAATTCCATAAAGAAAAATGAACTATTTTTGAACTATTTTTCAAAAAAATCATTAACACTTACTTGCCAGACACTTATACAATGCAAAAAGTGAAACTAAAAAACGCATGAAACCATAAAAATTTAGTTAAAACATTCAGGCTAAGATAAAATATCACCTTAAAACTTGCATCCTTCGACTATTAATCGTAATATTGCAATGAAACGATTAATGAAGTATTTCTTTCAACTCATAAATTAATGGGATTAACAAAGACAAACTTATTTTCAACGGAACAAAATCACTTAGCACAAATAGCAAAAGCTTTTGCTCATCCTGCTAGAATTGCTATAATGCAACATCTTTTGAAAACGAATACTTGTGTATGTGGGGATTTAGTTAAAGAATTAGGGCTTGCCCAAGCTACAACCAGTCAACATTTACGAGAATTGAAAAAGGTTGGAATTATACAAGGAACAATTGAAGGTGTGTCGATTTGTTATTGCATTAACCCAAAAAAATGGAAGGAAATACAAGTCGTATTAAATTCTTTATTCGACCAATATAAAAATGATAAGGGAACAGCGTGCTGCTAATAAAAGTACCAAATCATTCATTTTTTTTAACTCATTCTATCGTAATATTGCGATACAAAAGTAAGTTACCATGAAATTATCAGAAATCAAGGCACAATTACCTAGGCTCAAACAACTAAAATTTGAATTGCCGGATGGGACTTCTGTCCCCAAGCACTTTCATGTTACAGAGGTAGGGATAATTACGAAGCACTTTATTGATTGTGGAGGCAAGGAACGTTTGGAGAAAGTAGCCAATTTTCAACTTTGGGATGCTGATGATTATGACCACCGCCTTGAGCCTACAAAGTTGCTAAATATCATCAAACTTTCTGAGCGTGTCTTAGGGATGGAAGATCTAGAAATTGAAGTGGAATACCAAGCAGATACTATTGGAAAATATGGATTAGCTTTTGATGGCGAACATTTTCAATTAACGGCTAAACAGACGGATTGTCTTGCTAAGGATAAATGTGAGGTACCTAAACCTAAAATCCAATTAGTACAAGTAGGTAGTTCTAATACTTCTTGTACGCCTGGGGGTGGATGTTGCTAAATGCTGAAAATTCTCAGTATTTAATTAGGTGATGTTTCTTGAAGATTACCTAATTAAATACCTGAGTTCGATTCATCTTTAGTCTTAATTTGTAGAGGGATCTGCTGTTATTCTTTCATCTAAACACTAAGGATACTTACTTGTTTAACAAGGTGTTGCAGCCCCGATAGAAGTGGTAGTGGGTGCGCTGTAGCTGCTATGAAGCAGGAAGTACAGGTAGCTGACGTTTAGGAAGATGCCTGTATGACCATGCTGAATGGAGCTACAGCGTGCCCACTACAAACGGATAGCGGGATAAGCTGCCCAAAAAACAACTTAAATCCTTATTGGCAAGGATTTAATAAACGAATTCAGATTAATCGTATTTAGCCTGCTAGTTTTATTACTTTTCCTGTGGCTATTTGATTTTGGTTAGAAACTCTTAGAAAGTAGGTTCCTACTTTTAATTGATGGGTAGTAATTTTAGTCTTTTGTGCAGGCAAATTGACTTCATACAATAGCTGCCCATTCTGGTTAAATACTTCAAGTTTTGCATGTTCAATGTTGGTATCGACTACAAAATCGTCCTTAGTAGCCGAAGGGTAAACTGCTAGACTAGCACCGTTCGTATCCATTTGGGAAGATAAGGAAGTAAGCTCTGGTAAAGCTTTAACCGTTTCAATATGCAAATCACCATCATGAAACAAAATAGCGGCATTTCCATCTATAGACTGCACAAGGAGTCGAAGTCTAAAATCATCAAGATCAGCGTACATTTCTTCTGTAATGAATACTTGGTGGTAGGTTGCGGCCTTCCCGGTGCTTCTTAAACCGAAGGCATCCAAAAATAGAATGTCTTTCCACTCGGGCACGATATCCGTATAAACTTGAACACTAACATAGTCGTTTTCCGAAAGTGTTCCAGTCACTTGAGTTGAAAAGCGAACGGATATCCCTCTAGATTTTTTACAACCCGAAAAGTCAAATATAGGCTCTAGATAGCAGATTGCGGGGCCTTCTTCTTCTCCACTTACTCGCCAATTATAGGCTGAACTATGGTAGTAGCCAGTATTAGCCAAATTGCCTGTAGAAAAACTCATATAATCTTTCAAATCTAACGAATAGCTGCACGATTGCCCATAGAAAGAATTGGATAGCAAGCTAAAGAAAAGCACTAGTGTACTAATTTCGAGGTATTTCTGTTGTCTTGTTTTCATAGGACGCTCCTTTGGATGAATAAAATGTCTTTAGTTCTAGTAAAGGAAGAAAAAGGTAATTTTATCTGTTTTCTTCATTCCTATTTCTAGAAATTAGACCTACTTTGTAGAGTAAACTTCTCTCAAAACATCAACTATGTGACATCATAATATCACGCAATTCTTCTTGTATCCAAAAGGAACAAAATCATACCTTAGGTTTTTACTTGACTTTCGACTTAGCAAATTTATTTTTAATAAAATTAATTTAATCTTAAA
>JAHDHB010000088.1:2679-3817 GCA_020631545.1 Saprospiraceae bacterium
GCCTGACCTTCATCATTCCAATGGGTGTTGAATTCTTTAAAATACAAGTTTGCAGGCTCAGGCTCTGCGATAAAAGGAGGGAATAAATTAACGAAAGGAATGTTGTTTTTTGTACAAATCCGCTCAACAGCAGAAGACAGGTTACTAGGCGAATAATTAGGATAAATTCCCGCTATCAAGTTCTTATTCTCTCTTATGAGATCCTTTCTTGATGGCTGTATGAGTACGACGAACTGAATGCTATCTTTTTTGGCTATTTTATCCGCTTTTTTTAAGATGGCTTCCATCAAGCGAAGTTTTTCCTTGGTGGAGGGGCTCTGTGGAAGAGCTGCTACGTCCAAATCGTAGTGATCATGGAAATGGGAATATTTTCTAGGTGATGTATTTTGATACCAAGCAAATTCTTTTCGACAAAGTTTTTCTTCTCTTGCTAATTTCTCTTCTTTTGTCATCGTTTGGTGATTCACCTCAAGGCCGATAGCCCGACGAATTTTGGGAATGAATTCCATAAGACGCAATCGCCCGCCTTTGGTTTCTTGCCCTTCTAGAAGCAAGACATCAACCTCCTTGGGATAAGGTAATTCCTTTAAGGTTCCCTTATCATCTACTGCCAGTAATTTATTTCTAATGATGTCTCCAAAATCATTTTCTACAAAAAGATGAAATACAACAATGTCAGGTTTATAAATGTCTTTCTCTTTTGAAAATCGAATTAGATTTTGATCAGGGCCAAAGCCTACTGTTCCTGCATTCACGACTTCGACTTCTTGCCCTTTCTCCTTCAAATTAGCCTCCAATCGACCACAAAAAGTATGCTCCAAGCGGGAGAATCTTCCTTGGATGTTCGAATCTCCATAAACCATTATTCTTGTCTTACCTTCTTCTAATTCCTTCCCTCGAAACCCGTCTTTATTGACTCGCCAAGGAATACTGTCTCCTCCATTTACTGCACGACGAACGAATAGTTTTTCCTTGTTGGGTTTTAGTGCTACTAGATAATCCTCGTGATACTCAAAGGCTAGATCTTTGACGGGCTTAGGGGGATGATCTTTAGGCGAGAATACGCGCAACCCTGCTTCTATGATTCCTAGGAGGATCAGCGTATTGACGAGTATTATCAGACCAGCTTTAAGTAAGT
>JAHDHB010000088.1:3827-15476 GCA_020631545.1 Saprospiraceae bacterium
CATGGTTTTTAACCTCCTTATAGTACATTGAGTTAATCAAAAAGGAGTAACATTTTTTCCATTCCTTCTTGAAGGTCAAAAGCATTCGAATAGATTTTCTCTAAATCAAGTGCCTCAATAAAACCTTCAACATTTTTCCCCCTTTTTTGATACGTTTGCCCATGCTTTCTAAATAATTGCTGCAAATTTCGGTTATTGAATTTCTCAACATTATGGACTTTTAGCATTCGCTGGTTTGTAGGTACATTCAAAAAATTATAAATACCGTCTATATCATGAAAAAACCAGCTTTCAAGATCTTGCGTAGCAACAATTTCATTTATCGACTTTATTCGAGATTTTTTCCGAATAAATTCTTTCCTTATTCCTTCTAAATCAAGAGGGGATTCTTCATCTCTTTTTCCTTCACGATCCAAGGCTACAAAAACATGAAATTCTTTCTCCTCCTTGTGAGAACGATCTTCTAATATTCCATTAATCTTAGCTCTTACCTTCTTATTCAGGTTGTAGATCCCTTTTAGGTTATGCTTATGGATTCTAATTTTTCGTTGAGGCAGGTAGATTTCGAAGACTTTATTGTAAAAGTCTCGCTCAGTATAGCCTTCATGAAGGAATAGAATAGATTTTGGATTATATTTTCGTCTTCCCATTAATAAACAGTCGTTTCTCCTTCATCCTCACCAAAGAATAAAAAATCACTAAAGTTGAGATGTCCTTTTTTTAGTTTTCGCCTCATTTCCTTGGCGTTAGCTATATTAGACATTTCACTTAGGCCATTTTCCCTAGTTTTAGCTACCATCACATTTTCAGGTTTCACAGAATTAATAAGTGTTTCAGAATGTGTTGTTAAAATAAACTGTTTTTCGCCTTCAAAGCTCGCCATAAATTCTACTAAACTAGCTAAAGCTTTAGGGTGTAGTGAGTTTTCAGGTTCTTCTATCAAAAAAATATCATGGAACGAAGATAATATTTTTGTCACTAATGCAATAACTAAAATAGAACCGTCTGATAATTGACGGATAGATTTTTCCATATTGAAATGCGTAACACTAATATCGATATACTCTCGTGGGCTACCAACTGCTGGTAACCAAGGAATATACGATTCTACTTTTATAGCTGAAATTTGTAAAACCTCTTGTAAGACACCTTTAAAAATAGGCCAATGACTAGTATCCTTTAGTTTTTTTATCGTCTGTTCTAAATCAAATGCTACCGTTCTCCCTTTGAACGTATAAGTACGATCATACTCTTGAGATTTGGTCAACTCCATATTGGAGAAGTAAAAAACGGGGGTTTTTAATACTTTTTCGACTTCCTCAAAGACTTTTAAATAGATATTACTAGGCTCGAAGTTAACGATTTTCAGCAAGCGAAAAACGCTTGATAGCCGAGCGACTTGATTAATGTTAATCGAGCGTTTCAAGGATTTTTCCATCATTACACCTCCTTCTTCTCTCCTAAAGATCGTAATTCCTTTCCCTGTTTTATGTATATTCTTAAAAAG
Organism: Saprospiraceae bacterium; assembly: GCA_020631545.1. Classification (GTDB taxonomy): domain Bacteria; phylum Bacteroidota; class Bacteroidia; order Chitinophagales; family Saprospiraceae; genus JAHDHB01. Next base: position 5,335 of record JAHDHB010000088.1, read on the forward strand.
TAGTTCTTCCTTAATGATTTCTGCTAAGCCATTAGCATTATACCACTGAATCACCATTTTATAGGTATAAGCATTTTCGGTTTTGGTGTTCAATATTTTTACACAAAATTCAGTAAGACGCTCGGATGATGCTAACTCTTGCTCCGATGCATTGAGAAAGGGTAAGGGATAGATAGCTGATTCCATCGCTGTAGCTACAGCATCTGGAGAGCCATTTATGATAAAATTCAAGAAGGACAGTACTTGTATAAAGTTAGATTTACCGGCATTATTAGACCCTACAAGCACATTGAAATCGGAAAATGTCAAATTTGCTTCGGCTATGTTTTTATAGTTTTTTACTGTTAGACTTTCTATTTTAAGCATTACAGGGTGTTTTAAAGGCTCATTAACTAAATAAAAGTCAAATTTACACCATTTTTCAGTTAATAGCAAGTAAAAATCTACCCTATTAGCAAATCAAACACTAAAATCAGTAGATTTTTTATAAATCTCCACTCAATCGTACCAATTCCATTTCGGCAATTTTTGCGGTGTAGCGAGCATTGACGATTCTTGTTTGCAAATTGGCTAGATTAAATTGTGCTTGGCGGAAGTCTGTAGCATTAATTTGTCCAATATTGAACGCTTCTCTGCTACGTTCGAAATTTTTCTTAGCTATGACGAGGTTATTTTGCTCGATTTGAAGGAGATAGAGCGCATTTTCGTAATCAGCGTAAGCATTCTGAATATCGAGTTTAAGATCTTCTATCGCTGTTTGGTAGGTCAATTCGCTGTTTTCTATAGCGATTTTAGCATTTTGTTGTTGGATTTTTCTTCGGCCACCATCAAAAATCGCATAATTGAGATTCAAGGAAGTACTCAGGGTACCATTTACCCCTACAGCTATATTTTGTGGGATATTCGCATTACGATTCGCTACCACGGAGTACCCTCCTCCTAGCGTAACTGTCGGATGGTTGGCGGCTTCCGCCGAACGCAAATCTAGCAACGACAGTTCAATTCCTTGCTTGGAGAGACCTACCTGTCGATTATTAGCAACGGCCTTATTTTCAAGCTCTTCTAAATTCAACAAAGGCAAAAAATCCACCGTAGGATCAATGTCAAACGCTGTATCCACAGCACGATTCATCAAGCGATTTAAATTGCGTTTTGCGCGGCCAAGATTAAGCGCAGCATTCACTAAATTAACGCTATCTGCATTTAAATCCACTTCGGCGTTTAAAATCTCTAATTTATTCGTTGCAGCATATTCAAACTTTACTTTAGCTCGCGCAATCCGTTCTTGTGTTATTTGCAATAACTCCTCAAAAACGGTCATATTTTCACGCAACTGCGCAACGGAATAATAAGCATTAATCACCTGTATAACAAGCCCTTCAGAAGTCAAATCCGATTGTTGTTGACTAAGTTTGCTCATTTCTCGCAAAGAGGCATACGTCGTCATCGCCGCTTTCCCATCAAATAAGGTGTAAGAGATATTCACCCCTCCATTGATACTCCCCGAAGGCGCAAAGGGTTGTGAATAATTCGGAAATAGCGATTCCTTCGTCGTCACCGCATATACACTACCAAAATCATAGCGTGCGCCCGCCGTCAAATCAACTCTTGGAAGTCTTCCTACAAAGCCCTTATCCACTTGATTTTCCGCTACGACCACATCATTCTTGGCGATCTTTACAGCATAATTATTCTCCAAAGCCAAGCGCGTAGCCTCCTCCAAAGTCAACACCTCCTGAGCATTCATGAAAACACTACATCCCAACAAAAACACCAGCCAATAAATAAATTTATAGTTCATTACCTTATTTTTTCTTAAAGGAGTTCAATCTTATAGGAATCTCTTAGGAGACTTATACCTCTTATAGATGGTAAAAAGGTTACCCTCCCAACTTCGATAGAATAAACAACAAAGTCATAAGCACCACAGCACTCAACACATACAGCATAAAGTAGCTCGTATGCTCTTCCTCTGAATCTTCGACAACGCGATGCGCTTCTACAAACTCATGCGTCGGTTTTTCGCCTGTCCAAAGATGTACAACCGCCACTTTGTAACGATTGAAAACGATCATCAAAACGGGCAAAATCACAAGGATAATAACGGTAGCCAGCACCAAACCGAAGGCAACGGATATCGCCATAGGAATCAAGAACTTAGCTTGAAAACTCTTTTCAAAAAAGATAAGCGGTGCTAGGCCTGCAATCGTCGTTACGGAGGTCAAAATAATGGGACGAAAACGCGACAAACCTGCTTCGTATATCGCTTCCATGTGCTTCTTCCCACTTTTGAGCAAATTATTATAAGCCGTCACGAAAACCAAGGCGTCATTTACTAGGATGCCCACCAGGGCAATGACACCCAAAATCGAAAACAAACTGATCGGCGCATCCAGCAACCAGTGCCCCCACCCTACTCCAATCAGGCCAAAAGGTATCAACAAAAAGACGACAAAAGTCTGACTTATAGAGCGAAAGGTCAAGGCTATAATTGAAAACATCATGATCAAAATAATCGGCAAAACGGATTGCATCGACTTTTGAGATTTCTCTTGCTCCTTGTTTTGTCCTTCATAAACAGCCGTTACCGTTGGGTATTTTGCTAGGACGCTAGGCCCTATTTCTTCCTTAATTTGCTTCGTAATATCACTCACCGAAGCATCTTCACTACCAATATCCGCTTCTACTTTGATTTCTCGTTTACCATCAATATGATTAATGGCAACAATCCCGCGTTTAATCTCAAAATCAGCAAGTTCGGATAAGGGATATTCTACGCCTCCGGGCAAACGAATGCGCATATTTTCCAGTTTACCAATATTCGATCTATCCGCCAAATCATATCGTACCCAGACTCTCACTTCATCACGCCCCCGTTGTAAACGCTGTACTTCACTACCAAAAAATCCTGAACGTACTTGCCCCAAAATGGTTTGCAAATTAAGCCCTAGCAACAATGCCTTTTCCTTGAGTGTCAAGTGAATTTCGCGCAAACCTGCTTGGTTATTGTCTAGCACATCTTTGAGATCGCCAATTTGCCCCAATTCTTTTTTCAAATCCTCTACGGCTGCCCCTAGTTCCTTGTAGTCATTACCTAGTAGCGAAATGGATACCGCCTTCCCAAACACCGAGTTGGAGCCAAAGGCAATGGTTTCCGCACCGATGATTGGCCCTGCCTTTTTCCGAATAGCATTGTTTATAATAAGGCTATTCATCATTCTAGATTCACCGTCAAGCATTCCAATATTCATACTTCCTTCGTAAGAATTGGAGCTGATATTCTTTTCAATTTGCAGGATAACATCCTTACCGTCAGGTCGTTCCTTTTTTAGTTCTTCATTCACTTCCCAAGCAGCCTTCTCTATATGGTCTAGCCAATCTTTGGTGATTTGCTCCCTTGTACCCGCAGGCATTTTTAGGGTAACGGAAATATCATCCCGATCTATGAAAGGGAAAAAGGTGCTTTTTATAATACCACCACTCATAGCCCCCATTGTCGCCATCAATGCCGCAATAGGAATCGCCATGGTAAACAGCTTATTGTGCATACAAAACCGAAGTACTGGCGCGTAGGTTTTATTCTTCAACCAATTCATAAAAGCATCTAAGGCCTTCGTAATTGGATTCGGTTTCTTGTTGGGCTTAAGTGCCTTGGAATGAGCTACGTGCGCAGGAAGAATGATAGCCCCTTCTACTAGAGAAAAGACCAAACAAAGGATAACTACCGTGGCCATTTCGAAGAAAATATCGCCTAGACGGCCATCAATAAAAAAGAAGGTGGAAAAGGCTACCACCGTCGTCATAATCGCAGAAAGTACAGCAGGAAGGACTTCCATCGTTCCATTAATAGCAGCATCCATCCGCGAAGCACCCCGTTCATAATGCTGATAGATATTTTCCCCAATCACGATACCATCATCCACCAAAATCCCAATCACGAGTATCATCCCGAACAAGGAAATAACGTTGATGGTAATCCCCAAAGCGTAGCCCACCAAGAACATTCCTGCAAAGGAAACAGGAATAGAAAGCGCTACCCAAAAGGCTAAACGCCAATTCAAAAACATGGCTAACAGAATGACTACCAAGATAAAACCCATTTGCCCATTCCTGTTCAACAGGTCTATACGTTGATTTAGGGATACCGAACGATCACGGATAATCGTAGCTTTCAGGGTCGCGTTTTCTTCATTAAATTCTTCAATATAATTTCGGACGTATTCTGTAATATCTAAGATATTTTCTTGTAGTGTATTCGAAACCGTAATAACAACGGAGGGCTTGCTATTCAAGTAACTACGTACTGGATTGTCCGCCCATTTATCTTTTACAGACGCCACATCCGCTAAGTAGATAATCGTACCATCAAGACTGGTTTTCAAGGGAATATCCTTTAGTTCGTCGGCGTAGTATTCTCGTTTATTTGCTCTTACCCTCAATTCTTCTCGTTCACCCTTCACCGTTCCCCCTGTGATGTCTAGATTAGCGGCTCGTATAGCATTGGTTGCTTCTTGAAAGGTTAGGTTTAATCGCTGTAAATCAGCTTCTCGGAACGTAATTTCTATTTCTTCATCAGGAAAACCGCTAAGAACGACTTTCGATAATCCCTCGATTGCCCTCAATTCATCTTCTACTCTCCTAGCTTCTCGCTTCAATTCTTGCAAACTCACCTCTCCACTAAGTGCAAAGCTGATAGCGAGGTTAAGACTTTCTCGCCTAAAAATGGTCGGTGGTTCCATTCCCGCAGGAAAAGAGTTTATCCTATCTACTTCGTTTTTAACATCTTGCAAAATTTTATCACCATCAAATCCTTTCTCTACCTCTACCGTTACAACGCCCAAATTTTCGCTTGAAACGGAAGAAATCTGCTCAATGCCTGTCAAGCCCTTAAGGTTTTCTTCGATTTTAAGGATGATTCCCAATTCGATTTCTTCTGGTGAGGCGCCAGGATAAACGGCTTGTATCGAAATAATCCGGCTTGGCGTAGGCGGAAAGAAGGTCGATTTCATCTTAGTAAGACCGACGTACCCAAAGAATAACAACAAGACCATCAGCAAGTTGCCTGAAATTGGATTATCTATAAAGTAGGCTATGAATTTTTTCATGAAAGAGGGGAATGACAAATTAGGAATGACGAAATATCCGCGATAGGAATCGGGAGTTGACCGTTTGGGTGAGTATTGGGCACTACTTTTCGTCTTTGAACTTTTTTTCTTGGCTTTCTTCCTTCTTCTCTTCTACTACTTCACTAGCCTCTTCCTTTTCTCCTTGGACTTTTACTTCCATTCCTTCATAAGAGCCAGGAAAGTTTTCTTTTAGTAATTGAAGCCCATCTTCCAAGTCGCTTATCAGTGCCGTTGTCTCCGTCATCCTTTTGATATTCAAATCAATAAGTTTTAGCTTCGAATCTTCAATGGCGTACGCTTGTTCATCATTTACAATTAATTTTCGAGGAATTTCAACGACGTTGCTCGTTGGCTTTGCCTTAATTTCTCCTCGTAGATACATGTTTTCCTTCAATTTGCGCCCACTCACCGCGATATAAAGAATGGCCGATTGTGTGCTTGGATCGATGGTTTCACCGATACGCCTTACCGTTCCTTTCCATTCGCCTGTAATATCTTCAGAATGAAGCTTTACGCGCTGCCCTATTCGCACTTCATCCAAGGCGGAAAGGCTGATAGAGGCTTCCAATTCGTAGGAGCCTTGATTCATCAATTCTCCTAGCTTCTGCCCTGCACGAATAACGGTTCCAGGATTAACACTTGATTGGGTAAGCACGCCTGAAAAGGGGGCAAAAATCGAAAATTTGGTCAAGCGAACTTCTGCGCTTTGAATGGTATAGAATTGGCTGTAAATATTGCGCGAAGCAATAAAATATTTCTCTTTTTCATTGACTGGCTTGGGGAGCGGACGAATGTTTCTATCAATATCGAACTGGTCAAGATAGGTTTGCCACTGGGCAAAACTCGCCGGGTAATCGAGTTTTAAGTCCGGCATCAATTGCGTAATCGCATTCATCATCGTACTCTTTTGCGACTGCAAATTCAAGCGCTGCTCTCTATCATCCACCACCAACAAGACATCTCCTTCCTCAAAGCGAGTTCCTACACGAAAAGGCTTAGACGTTTTGACCAAAGCCCCTGAGACTTCTGAAAAAATGTCCAATTTTTCCGCTGCCGAGATGCGCCCGTAAATCGGTATTTCTGCATTCACGCTTCCATTTTTCACCAAAATCGTTTCTACAAGCTTAACAGGTTCAGGCATTTCAGGTCTTTTGGGCTGCTCTTCCTTTTGGCTTAATTTCTTATTCATCATCGCCCCTCCAACTAATATGGCGACTCCTATCAGCGCTATAATGATTTGTCTTGCTTTCATATGGCAAAAGTACTTGTTTTTTAAGTTTTGAGGCCGTTGTTATGTCGATAATTTTAGGGGCTTCGTCGTTACTTATGGGGTAAACAAGGAAATTTATGATTTGTTTAGCCGCTTGCAATATATACATCGTGAGAATTGTCGATAATTTTTAGGCAATGACCTTCTAATTTTGCGAGCTTGGTTTGTGTGTGTACAAAAAAGGAGAAGGTCTTAATAACGTTCCTGCCTCAGCTAAAACCTTCCATTTTTTGCCTCCCACTACATCGTCCCGCAAAACTGGATGGTTATTGCTTGTACTTTTGTAGCGAAGCAACCAAAATATATAGCCCCTTGGCCTTTTACATCGTAACAACTTTCACGACACTTATTGAATGGTATTTAAAACACTGAATATCAAACCATTTTCAGAGAATCGAAAATTCGACGCGGTACGTTTGAGGCGGCTGCTTTGTGTGATGGCTAACGTGCTGCGTCTTCGCTGCGGCAGGCTGTTCAGGCAAGTACTTAAATTTAGGAACTGTCCTCAAAACGCAGCACGTCAAGCTTTCCCACAACGCAGCCGCCTCAGACGTACCGCGTTGACCTTGTTGCTACTGAGGAACGTTCTGCTCAATGCTTTTCCCCTATTATTTGTGGTATTTTACAGCGAAGCCATCAACTAACTTTAGTTCTACAATCAGAAAAACCTTATCCACAATTGGAATAAGGTTTTTCTAAAACAAGGAAGATAAAATACTGAATATCAAACAACTTAAAGGAAGCCAAAAATTCGACGCGGTACGTTTGAGGCGGCTGCTTTGTGTGATGGCTAACGTGCTGCGTCTTCGCTGCGGCAGGCTGTTCAGGCAAGTACTTAAATTTAGGAACTGTCCTCAAAACACTACAATCCTATTTTATTATTCCTCAGAAGTATACCAAAAAAGCCCTAACAGGATGGCGAGTTGAAAGAAGCAATTGAGAAAAAGATTGTATAGCCAGATCCCATTCCATTCTTCCCATTCTAAGGCATCTAAGAGGTATTGACTGAACATAAACACGAAAAGACTACCAGAGAAATAAAGGAGTACTCCAGCATTTACGACTTTCCATGTTTTCTTAATAGAGCTGAGTTTGGTTTCGCCAAGGTAAGCTACAAATAGGAACTGAATTGCCAAAAAAATCAAACAGAGGTTTGTAGTTATCTTGGCATAGGTATTAAAGGTATTTATAGGTTGTAGGAAGAGTGAATTGCAGATAACTAGTAGGCTTATACCTAGGAGAAGAAGAGTAAAATTATCTCTTCTGCTACCTTTTTCAAAAAGCAAGGAGCGATAAATAAACGATAGCAGCAGAAATTCTAATAAGGTATAAAGGTGCAGCAACCATAAGTTATTATAGCCATAATAGCTTAATAAACTTGAGGTTAATTCAGTAAGTATGCTTAGCAGAACAAATAAACCTAGTAGCTTTATGGGGCTAGATAATGCCCACTTTTTTGATTTCACAAAAAAAAGGAGAAGGGATAAGAGCATTATGACTCTAATAAGATAGGTCATATATTCCATTATGGTTTCTATCATAAAGATTATATTGTAATACTAATATTCGATAGCGTCATGTAAGAGCACGTTAAAATATTTAACATGCTCTTACAAATATAATCTATTTTAGAACTCGATAACCTGATTAATCAATCCTTTTACAACTAAATCTTGTTGTAGTCTTGTAGAAAAATCATAGAATCGCACCTAATTTATCTAGAGCGTATAGGGTATTCCACGATAGAAATCAAATGTAGCAAGGACTGAACAACCTAATAAACTGATTTTCCAAAAGAAAAACGCTTACTTCTAAGAAGATGATTTATTACCATTAAGGACATTACCATTACCACATCTAGGAGGACAAGGTGTTGTGAAGTCATAAACTTTATCTCCTTCGCCAATTAGATCGTTATCCTCTCGATCTGTACCAACGATGACGAGTTTTATTTCACTAATTGTTTTACCTTTTTCATTTATTCTTTCTCTTAAACCTAAATAAGCGCGGATATTCACAAAACCGGATTCTTTTTGAAGTTCTTTTATATCCTCGAAGGGAATTAAAAAGCCTTTTATTAGATCATCTGTAGGTTGATTAGCCCAAGTCATATGCCCCGTATCTCTCCATCGTTTTGTCCATTCTGCTGCATCACTTAAAGGTATTGAATTGTCGTTGCTTTGATTTGCCATTGTCTTGTAATTTAAATGTGAATAAATAAGAATATACGGCAAGGATACACACAATATCTAATTATTCATAGTCACATAATCACTTTTTATACAAATAGGTAATTATACGGTGTAATTAATTAGGTATTTTACTCCTTGTATTTCTAATTTTTTTTACAGAGGAATAAAACTACATCGAGTTTACTCCGAAAAGTAGGAATTAATGAAAAAATACAATTTATGATGTAATAGGTATGCCCCCTCATTGGCGTAAATCATTATTGACTTGCAAATACAAACATCATAATTCAATAAATATCATATCTTACGATCAAAAAAACCTTAGCCCCAATTGGAATAAGGTTTTTCAAAAATAAGGAGTAACAAAGGACTAAGATTTGGCATTTCTGCCTTTCAGTGGTAAACGAAGTAACTTAGTCTAACGACATCCTATCCATTTAAAAAATGAGTAAGCAATATTTTTATAAAAATTTGGGGCAAAAAATCTAATAGTCGCTTACACTGGTACTCTACCATTGAGCTATCTCTTTCGAGCAGCGGATTCGAACCGCTAATCCCCAGTTTGGAACGAAGTATGACTATTATACGGCACCCAATTTATTAGTTGAGAGTTTGGAGTTAGTAGTTAAGAGTTTTTTCGCATTATTATGGTATTGACTTGAATAATTTGCTTTTTATTAAAAAGGAGGCTACAAATCTAGCAGTCTTCTATTCCAGTGCTCTACCAACTGAGCTAGCTCTAGGCGAGCGTCAGATTCGAACTGACGACCTCTGGGTTAACGAAGTAGGACTGCTATACGGCACCCATTTATTAGTTGAGAGTTAGTAGTTAAGAGGAGACCAGTGGCTTGAACCCCCAAAAAATTAAACGATGTCGAATGCAGTAATCGTCCCAAATGGGTTATTAATTTAGCATTTTTCACAACAACTTAACTCTTTGTTTTTCAGCCTTTTGAAATAGATACGATTAGGAGTTCTCAAAACTTGGTAACTTAGACACTTATCTATAGCGCAAAAGGCAATAAGAATAGACTTTTTTAGCACACTTCAAAAACACGAAGATGCTTTGAGCCCAAAATGGGGGTAAATTGGTGGAGCTCTATTCATAGGCTTCTGTAAACGTGAATTTAAAATGGCTTAATCATCATTAGCGAAGCAATTCTTATTTACGACATCGATTTACTAGTGACTCTTTTTTCAAGTAACTTCTCGAGTAAAAGGCAATAAGATTTTATCATCTAAAGCCGTCAAGTGGGAGATAATTCTTTCATGATATACAGATTCGAAGTATTTCTTACCGACACGACACCTAATCGTAGAAGCTTGTTCATGAGTTTAATGGGATACAAAGAGCCATCAATATCACTAGTAAAACTTACATGCCCGGTTAGGGTAAAAATGCGTTAGAAAATGAGACCTTAAAAAAATGAAGCCTAAGAAAAGTAAGCTCTAGTAGTAATTTGTAACCTTACTTGTACTTATCTTCTGTCTATATCCGTGTAACGTTGGCTTTAGCCGACATGTTGCGTCAAAACATCAACGTTGTATTATTCT
>JAHDHB010000089.1:0-516 GCA_020631545.1 Saprospiraceae bacterium
AAATATTCGAAGATAGAGAAGGAAATATATGGTTGTCTACTCAGGGAAATGGTTTGTATATTATAGAAAACAGCTCTTTTTTACACTATAACACTCGTACTTCTTCCTTGCCGAACAATTATATCTACGAAATTGCAGGGGATAAGGAAGGGAATATTTTTGTGGGAAGTCGCTTTGGATGGCTAACAGTGTTTCAAAAAACTCATTTATTACCATCGGTACAAGTACATAACTCTAAGGCTGAATTATACGATATCTTAATACGAAAGAATAAAAGGGTACATGTAGTAATAGATGGTATTCATACCTTTGAATATGCTGTCGATAGCGATATTCATTCTAAAACATCTCTTAGAATGAATAAAAAACATAGTCTACGAAAATTTGCCGCTGTTCGTAATGCTAAGCGATTTACTCAATTACCAAATGATAATCTTTTTATTGCAGGAACAATTCTGTTTTGGATAACCGATAAACCTGATATGCATGGAATTGTGACAAGGTATGCCAATTCTC
>JAHDHB010000089.1:526-15432 GCA_020631545.1 Saprospiraceae bacterium
AGTTTATTCAGGCTTAGCCATTTCAGAAGGTACTATTTTACTAGGTACGAATCGAGGTGTTTTCCGATGGGATAAAAGTATTTTTGCTTCTTTAACGAAAGAGATAAGCATAGAAGATGGCAAGTTTTTTAGAAATAACTCATTAGGAAGTGTATCTGAGCTTAGTGATTTAGGTATATCTAACTACTATTTTTATCGGCCAAATACTATCCCCAAACACTACTTCCAAGACTCCACAACCATCGACCACTACATCGCCGATATGCAAAGATCCCCAGACAGCACCATCTGGATCGCTAGCAAAAGCAATGGCCTCTACCAAGTAGAAAACAACGCTATTGTTCACCATTATACAAAAGAACGAGATGGCCTCACCAGCAATGTCTGCAATCGCGTATTCATCGATAAACAAAATCAAGCGTGGCTAGCGACCAATAAAGGCTTAAATCGCATCAATCCCAAGACCCACGAAGTACGTAAAATCACGGTGGATGATGGACTTACGGCCAACTACGTTACCTCTGTGTATAAGCACGATTCCTTAGTCTATGTCGGTACTTCGCAGGGATTGACTTTATTCAATGAAAATGACTTGAAGGCTAGCCAAGCTGCCCCGTCAGTTGTCTTTCACGATGTAAAAATCAATGAGGAAGATACACTTACCCAAGAAACTTATCGCTTAAAATGGAATCAAAACTCCTTGTACATTGGCTTTGTCGCCCCTTACTTTCTAGGAAAAATTAGCTATAGTTACCGTATGAAAGGTCTATTTGAGGAATGGATTCCTACGGAAGATAGGCATGTACGCTTTCCCGAACTTCCTGCAGGGAGGTATACTTTCGAAGTGAAGTCCCTTACGAGTAATGGCGTAGAGAGTGCCGCCATTGCTCAGATGAGGTTTCGAATTTTGCCGCATCCTTTGCGAAGTCCCTTGGCTTATACCATATACATGCTGTTGTTTTTAGGAGCGGTCGGTTTGGCCTATTATCTCCGTGTTCGTCAGATTAAACAGGAAGAGGCGGAGAAAACAAAGATCAATAAAAAGTTCGCGGAGTTGGAGTTACAAGCTTTGCAAGCGCAGATGAATCCCCATTTTGTCTTCAATGCAATGAATGCGATACAGAGTTTTATCTTACAACACAACACCAAAGAAGCGAATAAATACCTAGCAGAATTTGCCCACCTCATGCGGCTTTTCTTAGATGCTTCCTACGAAAAATTTATCACCATTGAAAAGGAATTGGAGCTGTTGAATTTATATATCCGCTTGGAGAAGTTGCGTTTTGGCGATAAATTTGAGGTGAAACTTGATATTGATACGGCCTTGGAAAGGGATATCAGTATGCCTTCTATGCTGTTGCAACCTTATGTGGAAAATGCCATCAATCGAGGTATCGCCTACAAAACAGGTAAAGGGGTCTTAAAAATAGGTTTTTATCAAGAAACCAATGCGATATTAATTACGATTTCGGATGATGGTATTGGAAGAACTAGAGCTAAAGAAATCAAGCAAAAATCTGTACGGGCTTACAAAAGTAGAGGGATGGATTTAATCTTAGAACGACTCAGCACCTTGGATGTCATCGAAGATTTCAAGGTGGAAACGAAAATCATTGATTTGAAAAATGAACAGGGGGAAGCACAGGGGACTAGGGTGGAGATTTTAATACCTATTGTTGATTGAGCGTGGGAACCTTCCAGTTTGCGGAATGGCTTAGTGGGTGGAAAAAATGGAAGGTTTGAGCTGTTTTAGAGTGCTTTAACTTGATTTTTGTGCTTTTTTAGACCTTCCATTTTCTGCCATCACGCCATTCCTTCCCACAAAACTGGAAGGTCGTGGGCTAATTTTTTGAAAAATAACAACATGAAAACAATAATCATTGACGACGAAGAACGTAGCCAAATCTGCCTCAAGGAATCTTTAGTCGAAAGCAAGGCCAATGTCCAGCTACTCGGGATGGCGAGCAATGCACAGGAAGGTTACCAACTTATCCGAAAGACGCAGCCTGATTTAGTGTTTTTGGATGTAGAAATGCCCAATGGGTCAGGCTTCGATATGCTTAAACAATTCCACCGTATAGATTTTGAAGTGGTTTTCGTCACGGGCTTCGATGAACATGCCATCAATGCCATTAAATTCAATGCGTTGGATTTTATTTTGAAGCCTTATGCGATAGCAGAAGTGGGAAAGGCTGTGGATAAGGCGAAAGCCAAAATTCAAGCAAAAAGCAGGCAGGAGCGTATGGAAAACCTTCTGTACAACCTGCAACAAATCAAGGGGAATAAGCAGAAAATTGCTTTGCCCAACACGGAAGGTCTAGCTTTTGTGCAAGTGGAAGAGATTATTCGTTTGGAAGCGGAAGGGCGCTATACGCGTTTTCATTTGCGCACTGGAAAATCGTTACTAATTTCTCGAAATATCCAAGAGTTTGAAAAGATGCTTGGAGAGCACGATTTTTTCCGTATTCACCGCAAACACATCGTTGGAAAAGTAGATTTGGTGAATTATCATAAAGGAGAAGGTGGCTATGTCGTCATGAGCGATGGCGCAAATTGTCCTGTGTCTCGCTTGAAAAAGAGAGAGTTTTTGGCATGGTTGGGATGTTGAGAGGTTTTCTTCGCTTCGCTTGAAAAGACATGTTGACAAAGGACAAAAGACATAGGACTTTTTGATTTTCCTTTGGAAAATCAGTTTGTTATGGTGGTTAATCACGCTGCTCTATACCTTCTATTCTCTACAAATATGAACTCCGCTGTCCTCTAGCGAAAGATGTCCTTTATCTAGGAGGAATATTTTTTACGAATGCACTGAATTGAATTATTTCAAACAAAACATTGCTTTTGTTCTTTTTTTGATCCATTTTTGTATGATGAACAAAAACAGATACATTTCAATATTATCCGATTATGGATTTAAAGTAACTTTTGCGAATCAGAGTGATACCGAATTTTTGAGACGAGCTTTACAAGCAGTGATTCAGTCCCCGACACCTATTACCAAGGTTGAATTTACTCGAAACGAATTTGAAGGAAAAACAGTAGGCAGTCGAAACGGACTGTATGATTTATCTTGTGTAGATGAGGAGGGGAATAGTTTTATTGTAGAAATGCAAATTGGGAGTTATAAGAATTTCATTTTACGATTAATGTTCTACGTCTTACATCGTTTTGATACACAGGTTAAGAAGGGAGAATACTTTTTTAAAGATATAACCCCCATCTACGGCATTGGTTTTTTGACGGAAAATATCTACGATAGTGAGCATTATTATCATTTTGGGTACTTAAAGAGTCATCGAAATGAAAAAATGGACGACAAAATCGTGTATGTTATTGTAGAACTTCGTAAATTTAACAAGAAACCAGAGGAGATTGATAATGACTTAGATAAACTGATATATACCATGAAAAATCTACACAAAACAACGGACGACCTCCCTGTTCCTCAGTTTTGGGGAGAAGGCTGGCTTGAAAAAGCAAAAAACTACTTGGATAAAGCACAAATGACGCCTGAACAACGCATGATGTTTGAAGTGACAATGGCTAAAAGCGCTGTTGTTGAACAGCATATCGAAGAAAGAATCGAAGAAAGAGAAAAATTAATTGCCAAAAAAATGAAAGAGCAAGGAATTAGTATTGAGCTTATTCTAGCTGTTACTTCCCTGACTAAGGAGGAAATAGAGCTTCTATAAATTTAGCATAACGCTACGTAAAATTTATTATGAAAAATCTACAGAAAAAAGCGGACGACCTCCCTGTTCCCCAGTTTTGGGGAGAAGGTTGGCTTGAAAAAGCAAAAAACTACTTGGATAAAGCACAAATGACGCCTGAACAACGCATGATGTTTGAAGTGACAATGGCTAAAAGCGCTGTTGTTGAACAGCATATCGAAGAAAGAATCGAAGAAAGAGAAAAATTAATTGCCAAAAAAATGAAAGAGCAAGGAATTAGTATTGAGCTTATTCTAGCTGTTACTTCCCTGACTAAGGAGGAAATAGAGCTTCTATAAATTTCTTGTAAAAAAATCAGATAAACAACGTATAGAATTCTCTTTACCTCATTTTTGAGAAAAGTTAATCAAAAATAGCGAAAAACGATCTTGAATATAGCCTTCACAGTCCATCTATCATCCCCTATCCTCTTAGGTGCTGAATCCTGAATCAACAAGCTTATGCTGTACAGCCTAAACATTTTTCAATAATTATTTCTTTTTTTAAATAATATTTCATTATTTAGCTAGCAATTTCCAGCCAATACTTTTTAGTATCTTCATTTTCATGTAGATAGTCTGTTTTCGACTCCTTATACATCATTTTTTCTAAAGCTTTTTTAACTGAAATAAAATGAAGTATAAAAAATTGATAGAAAGTTGTAAGCTCTTATTCGTTTCCTTAGAAGATTATAACAACTTCTACTCCGAATTAATCGGCAATACGAGGTTGCTAAGGCAACGCAAGTTACTTGATTATTTATGGTTTTGTGACCATAATTTTGATGACGAACAGCTTGAAGATGAAAAAATTAGCAAAGCTATCCTTGACACTGATGAGCTTCTCCATGAAAGCACTTTGGCGACCTTAGCCTATGAGCTTAATCGAAAAATACAACGGTTCCTAGTTCAGCAAGAATTGGAAGAAGATGAATTGTTGCATGCTCAAATCTTGGCTAGAGTGTACAAAAAGCGAGGAAATGCCAAGCGTTTTCTGAATACTTCTACACAAAAACTAGAGAAAGTAATGCCTGACGAAGAAATGGACTACCATTTCACCAAAGCAATGCAAAACCATGATGCCTATTTTCATCCTGGCGCCACCTTTCATCACGAAAAAGAGTATCGGTATTACCCTAGAGACGCTCGTTATCATATGCTTGTGGCCTCTACTATTTTTCATTTAAAAACGTGTATCGAAGATTTAGTCCGGGCTAAAATCTATAATGAGGACTTAGCAGAAGACTTTCATGATCAACTATCTTCCTTTTTAATCTTTTTGCCGCCAAATATCAAGGAGATTCTATTAGTTAAACTTTTACTAAAGTCCGTCACTTTACTTTCAAAACCAACGATAGAAGCCTACCAAGCGCTAAAAATGGACTTTTTAACAAATATAGATGTCCTAAAATCAGAGAAAAAAACGATTTTACTTCATTTAATGAATGGACTTACGCTTATTCCTTTTCCCAATGGACGTATTCCTGAGCATTTCGAATTGATAAAAATAGGCGTCAAACATGACCTATTCGTTGAATATGGCTGCTTCTCAGCCCAATTATTTATCAATTTTGTCTATGTTGCTTCCACAATGAAAGCAAAAGATTGGGTGACATCATTTATTGACAAAAATGAAAAACACCTCAGATACGAAACAAAATCCTTGAAAAACATAAAACATATCATTTATGGTTACAAGTTCTTTGTTCTAGAAGATTTTAGAGCTGTTAGGAAAGAAATAGCAGGAATTAACACGCGAGATGTTTACTTTTCAACGAGGAAGTATATTCTAGATATCAAAGCGATATATGAGTTACTAGATGAAGAGGGACTATCCACTCTTAAGAATAGATGTTCTAATTTTCAAACTTTCATCCGTGTAAAACTAAAAAGCGACCATTTTGATGAACCTCACGCTAATAAACATTATAATTTCATAGACCTCACGCTCAAGATTGCCAAACAAAAATATTCCTCTCTTAGTAAAGAGATGCTTCAAAAAGAATTAGAGCAAACCAAGGGAGAAATCATAGAAAAAAGCTGGCTTTCTGACAAAATACAAAGATTAAGATAGGTCGAAATATCTAGCCTGAATTAGCGACCCCAAACCACAGCAACACCATGTTTTGCAATATATTACAGCTAATTCAGGCTTACCTACTTTTCCTCATTTTAAAGTTCCCCTACTTGTTGACTGAAAGTATAATCCCCTATCTCAATCGTAAGATGATAAGCAGATTCTAACTGACTCAAATTCGGTAATTTTACATTTATATCCATCGTTTTGATGGAAAACAATTCCTCTTTTGCTTCATTATAGACACTCAAGGTAAAGGGCATTACTAAGGTGTTGTCTTTATTCCAGTACTTATCGGGTAGAAGAAACGAATATTGCGCTTTTTTGTCATCATCAATAATAACTGCCACGGCTCCTCCATCTAGCCCCAAAATGGCCGCACTAGAAGCATTCGTGCTCCAAATACCTAAGATGAAAAACGCAAGTAAAAGACATTTTAACAATAGATTTTTCATAATAAAAAATTTAAATTTGAAAAAAAATGTGCTAAAATGGCTGTTTGGGTCATTTTCCACGAAAAAACTTCATCTGATTTTTTATAAAAACGAAAAAAAGCCTAAAACACCTAAAACACTAATAATCAAAACCATTCAATGGCAACAATATTTCAATAGGTATGATTTCATCCTTTTTTCTCATCTATGTTTTTGTCAGAAGGTATTCTTTAGCGCGAAAAAGCCATTATATCTTAGAGGCATACAAGGAGTAAAAAAGTGTATAGCTGGAAATTATCCTTATTTCTCCTTTACTATCTGCAAAAATACGCCACTAAGATGGAACAAAGTTAACAAGGTTTTTGCATTTCGTAATTAGTTATAGAAGCGAATTATTAGAACAACCCTTTTTCTTGGTGTTTATTTTACCACAAGGAAAATTAATAGATCGGATTTTTGTTGGGTGTTAAAATTTTCGCTTCGCGTTAGAACCTATGATGCCGCACAACTTATAGAGTATTCATCTGGGAGGAAATGAATATTCGCTCTGGGTTAGGGCTGTTGTTGCGGTGTCTAGGTTCTCCATTAATTACCTGTCAATAAGCCCTTTAGTTCTTGTTTGGTCAGCGAATCCCGATAGTGCGTGTGTGAATGAGAAAGTGTGTGAGTTTGAAAACACACTCTCACTCTCCACACGCTTATATCTTCTTAAATGTCTTATGTGGTTAAAAAAACGCCAAAACGCCAAATCCATATTTCATTTTCTGCACCAAAAACGCAAAAGTCAACGCCCAAAGGCTTAACTCAAGAATAGAATTCGGAATTCCTGCTTTCCATATTTTTGTCATCTTCCTGCCTTAAACATTCTTTAACAAGTCCAAAGTTGAAGAAACTTACACAAACACTTACCTTTGCTTCGAAAATTAAGCGTCTGTTTATGAAAATAGGCCTTTTTCTAATCGAAAACAACCACATAACCCATGACTAAATTTAGTTCTCGTATTGCCGAATTTATGAATTATGCCGAAGGGCTAAACCCAAATGAACCTGAATTTCTTCAAGCAGTACATGAGGTCGCCGAGGTGGTCATTCCTTTCTTGGAGGATCATCCTAAATACAAGGAAGCACGTATTTTAGAGCGTATGATCGAAGCTGAACGTGTGCTTATGTTTCGTGTTCCTTGGATTGACGACAAAGGCCAATTTCAAGTAAATCGAGGATATCGCGTTCAAATGAATAGCGCTATAGGACCTTATAAAGGAGGTTTGCGTTTCCATCCTAGTGTAAACTTAAGCATATTGAAGTTTTTAGCCTTTGAACAAACCTTTAAAAACAGTCTGACGACACTTCCTATGGGCGGTGGAAAAGGTGGCTCGAACTTCAATCCTAAAGGAAAATCCGATAATGAAGTCATGCGTTTTTGCCAAAGCTTTATGTCCGAATTGTATCGGCATATTGGCCCTAATCTCGATGTACCTGCTGGTGATATTGGTGTTGGTGGTCGTGAAGTAGGTTTCCTTTTTGGTCAATATAAGCGCTTGAAGAATGAATTCACCGGTGTGTTTACAGGAAAAGGGCCAACATTTGGTGGTAGCTTAATTCGTCCTGAAGCAACAGGCTATGGCTGTGTTTACTTTATGGAAGAAATGCTCAAAACGAAAGGAGACTGCATCGAAGGAAAAACTTGCCTGATTTCGGGTTCTGGTAATGTGGCTCAATACACCGCTGAAAAACTAATTGAACTTGGTGGTAAAGTCGTTACCATGTCGGATTCTAGTGGTTTTGTACACGATCCTGCTGGTTTGGACAAGGAGAAATTGGCTTACATTATGGAATTGAAAAATGTAAGAAGAGGGCGTATAAAAGAGTATGCCAAGGAATACGGCGTGAAGTATTATGAGAAGCAAGATCCTTGGGGTGTCCCTTGTGATTTGGCGTTCCCGAGTGCTACGCAGAACGAAATTAACGAAAAAGAAGCCACTTCACTTGTCAAGAATGGTTGTATTGGAGTAGGAGAAGGCGCGAATATGCCCTCTACCCCTGAGGCCGTCGCTATATTCCAAAAGGCTAGAATAATGTTTAGCCCAGGAAAAGCTTCTAATGCTGGTGGTGTCTCGGTTTCGGGTCTTGAAATGACACAAAATTCCTTACGCTATTCTTGGACTCGTGAAGAAGTAGATGCTAAATTGCACCAAATTATGCGCGATATCCACAGTACTTGCGTTCAATACGGAAGAGTTGATAAAGACTATGTGGACTATGTCAAAGGAGCAAACATTGGTGGTTTTGTGAAAGTTGCTGAGGCCATGCTTGGACAAGGACATGTCTAATCTAATAGATTATCAAGCAAATAAGAGCATATAAGTGTGGGCGAAAATTAAAAGGAGTTAGGAGAAGTCCTTTTCCCTTTTTAAAGATGCCTAAGTACCATACTTTTTTAGCTTTTCCAGCTTAAAATTTGAAAATAAAATAGTTAGCGGAGAACTT
Source organism: Saprospiraceae bacterium (assembly GCA_020631545.1). GTDB lineage: Bacteria > Bacteroidota > Bacteroidia > Chitinophagales > Saprospiraceae > JAHDHB01. Next base: position 9,234 of record JAHDHB010000089.1, read on the forward strand.
TTAAGTTTTCCGCTAACCCTATTACGATGAAGATAGCCTTTTTAAATTGTGATCATGTACGTCCTGAGTTCCTTCATATTGGAGGAGATTATCCTGCTATGCTTAGCAGAGTATCGGGTGATCTGAAGTTTACTACTTATCATGTTTGTGATGGTCATTTCCCTGAAAATGTCCTTGATTTCGAAGGGTATATAGTAAACGGTTCTAGCAAATCCGTCTATGATAAAATAGACTGGGTTCTAAAATTAAAGGATTTTGTTCGTCAGATATATGCAGCCAATCTTCGATACATTGGGATCTGTTTTGGTCATCAAATGCTAGCAGAAGCCTTAGGCGGAGTGGTTAGAAAAGCAGAAAATGGCTGGTGCGTTGGCGTACATACCTTTGAGGTTGTAGAAAAAGAAGCATGGATGAACCCCGAAAAGGCTATTTTTCAGGTGCTCATGTCTTGCCAAGATCAAGTTTTACAACTTCCAAAAAGAAGCACAATCCTAGCTCAATCCGCAAATTGTCCCATAGGGATGTTTCGCGTTGGTACGACCATGCTAGGCATTCAAGGACATCCAGACTTTCAAGAAAACTATCTAAGATCCTTGATGAACAGCAGAGTAGAGCGCATTGGAAAAGCAACTTATCAAGAAGGTCTTGCTAGTTTCGAAAAAGAGTTGGATAGCCAACTGCTCTTCCGTTGGTTGCGGAATTTCCTAGAAAATCCATAATAAAAGAATCTAAATATTTTCGTCGTATTTCTGAAAATAGTGTGCGAGTGTCCGCGATAGTAATCGGGAGTGCGTGCGTGTGCCTTATTAAAAAATTATCGACAATTTATTGGTTTAAAAAATTCTGTTAAGTGCCTAAAAAACGCCCAACGAGGTTACAGACCCAAGCAACCTTTCACTCCCCACACACTGTATATCAAATCATTACCCAATACTTTCTCCAAAAAATTCATTCATAAATGCATCTCGATATTTCGGTGATATGCTCATTTTCTTGCCGTTGGGCAAGATGACTAAACCTCCGTCGCTACGTCGAAATTCATTGACATAAGAGATATTTAGGAGATTAGATTTATTAACTCTAACAAAACGGTAAGCATCAAGTAATTGGGTGTAGTATTTCAAGGTCTTGCAAATCGTCAGTTTTTTCTTGTCTTTCAGGTAGAAATGGGTATAATTTCCATCGGCTTCACAGTACATTAGTTGATCCAATTCGATGATTTCAAACCCTTCTCGAACAGGTAATCTTAGTTTCCGAACGGGCAGAGGTCTTGGATTTACAGGAATAGCATTTTTGAATACTTTTATATAGACTTTTTCTACAGCCTTCTCCAAAGCACTTATTTCAATGGGTTTTAGTAGATAATACAAGGCATTAGCTTCATTGACTGCCTGTATTGCATACTGATTGTAGGCCGTTACGAAAATAATTTCGAAGTCAATGATTTCCAAGTTATTGAGCAAATCAAATCCACTGCCATGCGGCATTTCTATATCTAGAAATACGAGATCGGGATGATGTTTATCAATTGCCTTTTTAGCCTGAAGAATGGAATTAGCCATATCGACGATTTCTACTTTTTCAGAACAATATTGATGGAGATAATTAAATAATACCTCACGACTCATTTGTTCGTCTTCAACGATAAGTGCAGTTAGTTTTTTCATAGTTCTAAAGGAAGTTAAGGGGCTGAATAAAGACTCGTTGACAAAGGACATAGACAAAAGACAATTTTTGATAGCTATCCTTCGAAAAGTAAGCAATACAGCCTTTTCAAGTTGCTGTAATTATGTGAAGTAACAATTTGCAGAATGGTGGCTTTTCTACGTAATAAATGGTTTAGATGCAGAACGACTAAGCAGAATCTACCCCCGCATGAGCTAAAGGAATGGTCAATTGAACTTTAGTCCCTCTAGGTTTTCCGTTTTCATCATACAAATCCTCTATTTTCGCGATTAAGTGGGTTTTGTAAATCGTATTAATGATAGATAACCGCTCATTCACATTGCTCATTCCCGTCGGTTTGTGTATTTTGACAGAGTTCTTTTTCAGTTCTTTTGATTGCTCCCTACCGATGCCGTTGTCTTCGATAAGGCAAAGCAAGTGATGGCTTAGTTTCTTGAAAGTCAATTGTAAAGTACCCTTGCTCTTTCGATACCGCAAGCCATGCCAAATAGCATTTTCAAGATAAGGTTGTAGCAACATAGGAGGAATTTTTAAGGTTTGTGTATTCAACTTGGGATCAATATCTACTTGATAATCAAACTTATCTTTAAAACGAAGATGCTCAATGCCCAAGTAAAGCTTAAGCGTTTCGATTTCTTCCGACAAGGGAATTACCTCTAGTTTAGTTTGCTCCAAAACCATCCTAGTGAGCTTAGAAAAATCAACAAGGTATTGATTAGCAGCGCGTTGATTGTTTTGGGCTATAAAATTATTGACAGAATTTAGTGAATTAAAAATAAAATGAGGATTCATTTGCGCCCTAAGAGACTGTAACATAGCTTGATGTCGTTGGCGATGTAGTGTTTCTTCTCGTTGTTTTTGCTCCGCAGTAAGCCTAGAATACCAAGTAAAAAGAAGTAAAAACAATAGACTAACAACAGCAATAGAAGCCAGCAGATAAAACCACCAAGTCTGGTAAAACATCGGTAGAATTCGAATCAACATTTTAACGCCGGTTTTATTCGAAGGCTCTTTGCCTGTAGTCAAATAGACATGAAAAATGTATTTCCCTGGTTTAAGATTACTATAAGAAGCTATTCTATTTTTGTTGGTACAACGTACTGGTTCATTGTCTACCCCTTCCATTTTGTAGTAGTAAACAATATCAGAGGCTTCCATATAATCTAAAGCAGCAAATTCGATTTGGAAATAATTATCCTCATAAGAAATGCTCACCGTATCATTGTTAAAAGTATGACGCTGAAATCGTTCTGGCTGATTCATCACTCTAAATTCTGTGATGACAAGGGGAGGAATTTTGTTCTCTTCATTAAGCAAAATACTATCTGGATGGAAATTGACTAAGCCATCTGTACCTCCCAAAAAGAATTCACCTGACTTTGATTGAAGATAAGCCCCAGTATTAAATTCCTCAAACGAAAGTCCATCTGTTTTACCAAAATTTGTAAAACTTTCATCTTTAACATTAAACCGCGACACGCCCTTGTTTGTACTCATCCATAAGTTACCTCCTTCATCTTTCAAAATGCTATAAACGACGTTATTAGAAAGACCATCTAAGGTTGTAAATTGTTTGGTGAACATGCCCTTTTTTTTATCTAAACCACAAAGTCCTCCTCCTGAAGTCCCTACCCAAATCAAACTACTATCGCCTTCCATGATGGTATAAATCGTATTCGTATTGTGCCTTGGATGATGATTGGGATAGGGGTAGAATTTTTCTAATTTTTTAGTCTTTTTGGTGTACTTGGTCAATCCATTTTCTCCATCAAACCACATATCTCCTTCACTATCTTTAAAGATCGTTCTTATCCCTTTACTCATCGTCGTCCTTGACTTGTTTTTATCGTAAAGTACTGAGGTAAAGGCTCCTGTTTTAGCATCTTTTATCCACAATCCCGATTCTGCCCCAAACCAAAGATCGCCATCTTCATCCTTATAAATATCACGAACCGTATTCGTTAAAAGGGAATTCGTTCCTTCATGATAGCGCTCAAGAAGCTTAAAATCCTTATCATATTTGAAAAGTCCATGATTTGCTGTACCAATCCAAAAGTTGTTGTCTTCCTTGAAAATATTATCAATGCGGCAATGTTTTAGAAGGTTTTCCATAGATGGCGTCGAAATAGCCTCATTCAACAAAATAGGGCTAGCACGCTGGTTAGAAAGATTTAAATTGTAAAGTCCTTTTTTAGTTCCTAACCAAATGGTCGAGTCGGACACCTCAAAAATATCGAAGATGTAGTTATCCTTCATCATTAAAGGATAAGAAAAAAGTTTTTTCGGCTCTGTAACCCTATAAATCCCTTTTCCTTTCGTTCCTACCCAAAGAATCCCATTTCGCCCCCAAAAAAGTGTTTGAACATAAATACCTTTAAATGCTTCTAACAATCTAAATGTTTCTTTCTGAGGCTTATATACTGAAAGCCCCCAAACCGTAGAGGACTGTTGTTCCTTACGATTCGTAAGGAAAATATGCCCTGCTTGATTAGCAACTATTCGTTCAGCTTTGTTCGTATGATGTTGATTTTTAAGTAGAAAAAGTTCGGCCTTCTTTTTTTGCATCCTTTTCCCTTCAAGATCCAATAAATAAAGACCGCTTTCCGCTAGTACCCATGTGTGAGTTGACACTCGATCATAGTAAATCTCATCTATTTTTGGAGGCGCTCCCTGAATCTCCTTGAGAGCAAGACTATCTAACAACACCAATTCTCTAGCAGAAGTATCTTGGGGCAAAGTCATTTTAAAAAGTTGCGTTCTAGCAGCATCAGAAACCCAAAGATGGCTATCATTATCCACGAAAAATGTTCCCGTTACTTCGGTCAAATTTGTTGAGGAAGGATAGGTGTAGGAAGTATTTTGCTTTGTTTTTAGATTAAAAGCACTAACCCTATTTTGATTAGAATTTAAAGATATTAAGAACTCCCGTTCAAGGGAATCGACCAAATAAACAGCATAATTTGACCATACAGTTGGATGCTGTACAAAGCTAAAAGTGTTCTTATCAAAAGAGCTATATCGGTGATGGGCTTCCTGTTGGCCAAGATTGGTAACCCATAAATCACCTGCCTCATTTACAAGCAGTTGAGTAGAAGGCAATAGACTAGTCGAATCCTTGGGATCGTAGTAAAAATTCTTAAAAGAATGACCGTCAAAACGACTGACGCCATCCCAAGTCAGGATCCAGATAAAACCCTCCTTATCTTCCACGATATCATAAACCAAATCATTCGCCAAGCCATCTTTCGCCGTAAAATTTTCATAAATATAGTCCTCCCCTTGAGCCATAAGATTCAAGGCAAGAAAAGTAAATAGACAAAATACGATGTAGTTTAATGATAAATTCATAAAAGAGCTCCCCGTTATTTACTAAAGATAAGCAGCTCAACGGTAGCTTCCAAGTCTTTAAATAAATGAATATCCCTTTTCATACAGTGAACGCTGCATTTTATCAAGTAGAACATCGCGACAGAACAAAGGCGATAAAAGCAATGTTCTGGCCTTGTCATCTGGACAGTACCGGGATTGCCTTGTGGCAAGTTCTGGCCTGATGACTTGAGTAAACATTGCAATCCCAGATGTTTAGGAGCTATTTTAAGCCATCAGGCCAAGACTAGGCGCTATAGTATCCAGATGGCAAAAACGCTGCATTTTCTCTAAAAGTTACCTTTTTCGTTCAGATACCAATTAATATCTATAAAATTTCATACAGTCAACCTCCCATTTCACTAAGTCAAGTCACCCTTTCGTTAAGTAGAGCTTGTATCTACTAAAGCGTTCGTCTATATTTATCCTATAGATTGAATGAAATGTATGACCTGATGCTAATTTTTAAATGAAGCAAGATTGAAGAAGTGTAAAAAAATGATTAGCGTTCGAAAAGATGAGTTTTTTGTCTAACTAGTTTCAATTTAACCCCATCTTGTAGGGGGTACAGATTTAGACCATAAAATATCATTTGTTAACTTTTATGACAATATAAAGCTATAACCACTTGCTTATCAGAATATAGAAAACGACCCTTTCTATTTCTATCAGCAGACATTTGAGGTATCCCCTCCAATCAAATTACCTATGTAAAAGGGTTACAAGGTGTTTATTGTACGCGGAAGACATTGGGAGTGTCTTCCGCTTTTTTTTTAAAATTTCGGAAAAAAATAACATTCACTCTCTACAAGATGCGCCATCACTCTTTCACAAATCGCAATTCCTTCCCTCTTCCATCCACCACTAGACGCAAGACATAATGCCCCTTCGCATAGCTTTGAATATCAAGAGGAATCAAGGACGTATTAGCCACAGCGGAACGCTCTAACTCTTGCCCCATGATGTTATAAATGACCAATTGTGCTTCGGTATACGATAAATCGCCTAAATTTACATTTATCACATCCTTCGCAGGATTAGGAGAAAGAAAGACAGACTCTAAATCAGCACGCATATTCTCTAGAACAATGATCTCCGAAAATTCTTCGCTACCATCCAAATCCACTAGGCGCAGCCGATAGTAGTT
>JAHDHB010000090.1 GCA_020631545.1 Saprospiraceae bacterium
ATCAAAAAACGGTTTTAATATCCTGCCATTTTTGCGCAGAATTTCACTCGTGAGAAACTAAAATCTCTCTAAAGCAAGTTGTTTTTCAAAAGCACTTTACAGCGCTAAAGTGTTACCAACATCATGCTAGTCTAATTACTTTTAGTGGTCGTTCACTTCCCTAACGCCAATAATAGACGTCACAAAAAAAGGCAACATTTCCCTCTCCATCTCTAATAAAAGTAGACATCAAAAATTAACAAATCAACGAAAAAACTGGAAGAAAAAACGCCTCTAAACAAAAAAGTTTGACCTCAAAAGTCTATTAATCAAGTCATTTAAAATAAAAACAAATCAAAACCAACAAAATTGTTTGCTTTTGTCTTTATTATAACTTATCTTTGTATCATAATCTTAAGGTACCGTTATGTTTTTATTCATCATTAAATGTGGTGTAACAAAAAACAATCTTATTTCCCTCTACATTTAATCTTCTAAACTTTTTCTATCTATGTACACTAACATTAGAGTCCTAAAGACTATCCTATTTATTTTCCTTATTACAGGATTTATAAACACGGTTTTTAGTCAAAGTAACAACCATAATATCATCTTTATACTCGCAGATGACATGGGATGGACGGGGACACAAATAGAAATGCTGGAAAATGATGCTAGTACCAATAGCGACTACTACGCTACACCAGAATTGGCCGAAATGGCCTCACAAGGAATGCTTTTTTCTCAAGCTTATGCCCCTGCGCCTAAGTGCTCGCCTAGTAGAAATAGCATCCTAACGGGACAATCCACCGCTTCGAATAGATTTACGAATACCACCACGAGTGTCATCTACGGCAAGGCTTTAATCGGTCCATCTAGCGATGTTTCGATTGCTGATGATAAAATTACCTTTCCTGAGCTCATCAAGGAGTTAGACTCCGATTATACAACCGCTCATTTTGGAAAATGGCATCTTGGTTCTGGAGGCCCTGACAATCATGGTTTTGATCAAAGTGATGGAAATACAAGCAATCTCGCTGCTCAAGAATCTGGTGATGCAGAAAACGACCCAAAAAAGATGTTTTCCATTACGAATTCTGCCATTGATTTTATGAAAAATGCTCGAAATGCTGGCCAACCTTTCTATGTACAGCTTTCGCACTATGCGGTTCATTCTCCTACAGAAAGAAAAAATGATACCTACGCTAGCCATCCCGATCCATCTGGCTCTTTACACCTTGACAAAAACTATTCTTCGATGACACATGACTTGGATTCTACCATTGGCATTTTGCGTGATTTTATGGTGGACTGGGGGATGGAAGACAGTACGTATATCGTGTTTTTATCTGATAATGGAGCCTCTAAAACGGAAAGTGATAATGCTCCACTTGCTGAAGGAAAAGTGTACCTCAATGAGGGGGGAATTCGTGTTCCTTTTATTATCGAAGGCCCTGGCATTACTGCAAACAAAAGAAGTAGCGTACCGGTTGTGGGTTATGACTTATACCCAACCTTCATCGATTGGTTGTTTGGCAACACGAATGACGTAGGTGATGAAGTAGAAGGCGTTAGCTTGAATTCTATTGTAGATTTGACAAATGGAACACCTACAGGTGCTCGGGGCGATGCCATCTTTTTCCATTCTCCGCATTACGATGCTCCTGCTACTAAAGTTCCTAGAACCGCAGCCGTAAAAGGACATGAGAAAATAATTGTTGACTTCGAAGCTGGTGAATATTACTTGTATGACTTAAATTCTGATATCGGGGAATCGGCTGCTGCTCAAACGGGCTCGGGATATGATGAACCTCTTTTTGTGGAACTAAGGGATTATCTGCTTGATGTGGTTGCTGAATTGCCAACAATTGGGGAAAATGCTGATGAAGATAGCGACGGCATGAACGACGGATGGGAATTTCGTATGCTGTTGACAACTGACCATGATGAAACTGGCGATGCGGATGCAGACGGTATCAATAATTATGATGAATACTTAGCTGGAACGGATCCGCTCAAAAGTGGAGCACAAAGTACTGATGGTTTTGTGAAAGCTATCCAGCCCGCTTTCGCTTACCAAGGAGAAACAGGCGTAGATGTTCACCTTAATTTTTACAATCCAAGTAGTCCCGACACCCTGATTCTTATTCAATTAGGCGACATGGTTGCTACGGACATTTACTTCAATAATGGCTATGTTTCTGCTATTTTTAATATCCCAGTAGATGAAGTCATCGGAAATAAAGATTTGACGATCACTTACCCTAATGGTTCTACCCTTTCCATGGCTAATGCTTTTGAAATAAAAGCGAAAACTTATGGTGGAAACATCGTTTATGTCGATGCTGCTAGAACAAGCGGCAAACGAGATGGCCTTTCTTGGTCTACGGCTTTTGGAGATTTGACGCGTGCCATCAATAAAACCAATGCTGCTGGTGGCGGAGAGCTTTGGTTGAAGGCGGGGACGTACTATCCTGATAGTGGTTCACCTGAAAACACCATTATTTTGCGTTCAGGTGTCCATCTTTACGGCGGTTTTGATGGCGGTGAAGTAATCCGCAGTGATCGGGATCCTGCTGCAAATGTTACTATAATCAGTGGTGATCTTAACAAAGATGGTGCAATTTCTACTGGAGATGCCTACCATGTACTACGAGGAGCGAATGATGTTGTCCTTGACGGTTTTACGATTACAGGAGGAAATGCAGTAGGTTCAATGGAATATCGACTAGGAGGAGGCATGTACAATAGTAATACTTCACCCTTAATCAACAATTGTATTTTTGAAAATAACTATGCAGAGGAAGGAGGCGCTATGTATAATGTAGGGGAAGAAGCCATGCCGCTCATTAATGCAAGTATATTTGATAATAATTCAGCGAAAAAAGGTGGTGCAATCGTTTGTCGTTCAGGTGCTCATGCTTATATCGAAAACACCGACTTTACCAATAACACTGCCGAATGGCGTGGAGGAGCCGTATTTATTGACTACGGTGCAGATCCTGTTATCATCGGGGGAAAGATACACGACAATGCTTGCACAGATGGAAATGGAGCAGGAGTTTACATTGATGATAATGCTTCTCAATTAGATGGCACCGATCCTATTTTTAAAGATGTAATCATTTCTAGCAATAGTGCTAGTTTCAGAGGTGCAGGCCTAAGTGCTTATAGCAATGCATCTATGCCTGTCCTTTACGGTTGTACTTTTTCTAATAATGCTGCACAGGAAGGAGGAGGAGCTATTGCCGTAGATAATGGCGTTCACATTCGCCTTAAATCTTGCAGCTATGGAGCGAATACATCAACGAATGGTAGCTCTAAAATAGACAATGACGGATCTTGTGAAGTAGAGCAAAACTAGCTTTTAGAGTTAGGAATGACGAATTAAGAATGACGAGTTGACCGTCTTGGTGATTTTTTACCATATAAGAAACATAAGACAGAAAAGATATTCAGATAAGGACTTGCATCAAGTTTTAACGTCAAAATCTTTGTGTCTCTTTGTGTTCTTTGTGGCAAAAAACTTTTATTAATGATTTTAAACAACCACAATGAGAAATATATTTTTAGTTTTCAGTTTTTTATTCTTTTTACCCTACCTCCATGCACAAACCGTACTACGCGTGGACAAAACCAACGTAAGTGGAACCTACAACGGTGATACTTGGGGAACAGCCTACCAAAGCATTAGTGATGCCCTAGCAGATCCGGATCCTTTTGATGAAATCTGGGTTGCTGCTGGCGAATATTTCATCTATAAGCCTGGTGCTGGTGCGAACAAACGCAAGCAAAGCGCTGTGAGACTCGTTTCTGATGTCGCTATTTATGGGCATTTTGATAAAACCGAAAGCTCTCCAGCAAATCGCGATCTTGCGAATAGTGCCAATGCCACTATACTCAATGGTTTGGAAGAAGGAGGCTCCAATCAAGTCTACCACGTAGTCATAGCAGATGGCGTAACCAATTGTCGTTTAGATGGTTTTACGATTAAAAATGGCTTGGCAACGAATGCAGGGGCATCTAAACTCACCCCTTCGGATTGTGCTTCAGCGGATAATGGTGCTGGCGGAACCTCCAAGGAAGCGGTTTTGGCTTGCGTAGGAGCTGGTTCTGGTGGAGGAATTCTTATCAACCAAGCAGATCCCGTCATTGCCAACTGCATCATCAAAGATAATCAAGGAGAAAAAGGGGCTGGCGTTTACGTTATGGTAGCGGCTTCCATTGATGTTCCTGCATCGGAAGCAGACTATCCCGATGCCCCTGAGTTCATCAATTGCACCTTTTCCAACAATACCGCTGGCGTCAGAGGTGGTGCTATCGCCTTGGATTTGTATACGAGTCCTACCTTTACCAACTGCAAAATCATGAACAATCATTGTGGTGACAAGGGAGGTGGTGTTTATATGGATTGGACTTGCCACCCTACATTTACGAACTGCTTAGTCGTTGAGAATGATGCTATTCGTGGTGGAGCCATGGGCATTGACGGAAGTTCCAACCCTACTTTCATCAACTGCACAGTAGCCAACAATACCGCTAAAGACATCGGAGCAGGTTTGTACACAGGAAGTTATAAAACACACGGAGGCAGCAGCAATACACCGCGTTTGATGAATTCTATTGTATCTCAAAACACCAACACCTACGGAGGCCCAGCGGATTTAGCCGTTTGGCACGAAAACCATTTCTACGTAGAAAATTCTATCATCGGCAATGGTTTTACGGCTGTGGACGGGATTGATGTCATTGTAGATGCCGGCTACCTCTTTGCAGATATGGCAGCAGGAGACTACCGAATTCAAGGAGCAGATGCCATCGGTGCAGGAGTTGATCTGGATACAGAGGGTAATGCTGCACCTAGTCACGATATTGTAGGAACAACCAGAGACCTTTTCAATCCAGACCTCGGGGCTTATGAAGAAGGAGCGCTAAATGCACGCCTAGCACAAACGCTTCTTCTTGAAGTAAAAAATGAAGAGGAAAAAGCACGTTTAAATTGGACGACAAAGAATGAAGGCGCCAACACCGGTTACGAAATCTTAAAAAGCACGAACGGCAAGGCGTTCGAATCCTTGACAACCTTAAAATCAGGCCATTATACTTGGCTTGACGAAGCGGTAAAACAAGGAGAAACGTACTTCTATAAAGTGATTCAACTTACAAGCAAAGGAAAAGGATTGGCAACCGAAATCCAATCTATTTCCTTCAATCATCTCAACATCACAGCTTATCCAAACCCTACGTCGGGTATGCTCTACCTCTCTGTAGATAATTCTTTTGAAGATCTACAACTAGAAGTATACAACTCCTTGGGTCAATTGATAACGACGAGCATTGAACAAGAAGGCAATATGGCAACTCTTAATACGGAATCTTTAGAAAGTGGTATTTATTGGTTATCCATTTTCGATAAAGTTGGACAGGGGAATACTAACCGTCTTAAGATCATCGTTACTAAATAAAAAAAGGTATTGTCCTTGCTATCCATTAGTGTCCTTCTCGATTTTTTCGGGAGGGACTTTTTTATTGCTTTCAACCTGAGTTCAATTATTAATTCATTGTAAATAAAGTCTTTAGATATTTTTCGGGCAGCTTTTCCCGCTATCCGTTTGTAGTGGGGCTGCATAACCCTGTAAAACAAACAGTAATGCATAGTGGACAGGTAAAAGAAAAACAGCCAATTCTGCTACAAATTAAGCCTAAAAATTAATCGAACTCAGGTTATTAGGTAATTTAAAATTCCCTGCAAATTCCCATGCTCTAATTTTTCCAACCAAACAAAGCTACCACCATAAATCTAGTCACATATCAACCTAAAGATTCTAACCCCATTCTGGCACACAACAAACTCCGTAGGAGTACCCTGTCTGTAGCCAAGGGTTTTAACCCTTGGCCTAAAAATCAAACCCCAAAAACCAACTACCTCCTAACACAAAAAAAGACCCTTTTGAAGCCAAAACCTCAAAAGAGCCCTCTAGTATTTTCAATCAGTGAAAAGCATGGATTTCATACCTCACCTTACCAAATTTAGTTCTCAATCAAATCATTCATAATGCGAAGCGTTTCTTCAAGGTAAACATCCTTGCGCAAGCCCTTGTGCCAATCCTCAAAACGAGCGATACGGGCGGAATCTGCTTGGATGTATTCATTATCTGCTTGAAGCGATTGAATGTTTAGACCGTCGATTTCTTCGAACATGTCTTTGTATTTTTCAGCACGTTCCAAAGCCTCTTTATCCTCTTTACGGTACGTATCGAATTGAAGAGAACCGTAAGCTTGATCCCTATCTTCCTTCAATTCCTTAGCACTTTGTTCAATTAATTGCCAAGTTTTGTTGCCTTTGATTCTTGCTGCACTAGCTTTCTGGACATTTTTCAAATTCTTCAGGTGCCCCGTTTTTTTGTAATCCGCAGGCTCGATTTCATCCCACTCTAAAGGATACTCATGCTCTTTCTCTCCTCTATCAATATAGGTATAACGGTCTGGCAGAATAATGTCTGGTTTCACGCCTTGAAGTTGCGTTGTCGTACCATCAATTCTATAGAATTTTTGCGTCGTCAATTTTACAGAACCAAGAGGTTTGATGCTGTTGAAGGAGCTTTCTACCGCTCTATCCAAGTCGATAAAACGCTGAACCGTTCCTTTTCCGAAAGTCGTTGCACTACCAACGATGACCGCTCTTTCATAATCTTGCATAGCAGCGGCCAAAATCTCAGAAGCCGAAGCAGAACCCGAATTCACCATAATGACAAGAGGGCCATTGTACTGGATTTCACTGTCTCTATCTTCCTTCATTCTAGGCGCTCCCGTTTTAGATTTTACTTGAACGATAGGGCCTTTTTCGATAAATAACCCCGCCATTTTCACAACATCGTTCAAGGAACCACCACCATTATTACGAAGGTCAAGGATGATACCATCAACACCTTCTTCATTCAATTTTGCTAGCTCCTGCTTGACATCGTTGTAGCAATTTCGTCCACCTGTTTTGGTAAAATCCGCATAAAACTTAGGTAGGGAAATAAAACCAACCTTCTTATCCATTTCCTTATAGTCAACAACAGCAGACTTCGCATAACTTTCATCCAAGACAACAATATCGCGAATAATTGGAATCACTTTAGTCGTACCGTCTACTTTTTTGACCGTAAGGCGAACCTCCGTTCCTTTTTTACCACGAATAAGCTGAACGGCATCATCCAAACGCATTCCGACTACATCAACAGGTTCTTCTTCTCCTTGCCCCACTTTAAGGATAATATCATCCATCTCCAATTCCTTTTGTCTCCAAGAAGCCGAGCCGGGCACGATACTCACCACCTTAATCTCGTCATCTTCCAAGCTCAAACGAGCGCCAATACCTTCCAAACGACCTGACATATTGATGTCAAAATTTTGTTTTTTCTGAGGTGCTAGGTAATTGGTGTGCGGATCATTGGCAGAAGCGATAGCGTTTAGGTAGGCTTCGAGGTGGTCTCTTCTTTCCTGATCACCTAGGCGCTCAAACCAATCATCATGGATTTTCAATTCCTTTTCACGCGCTTCTTTTTCTAGCTCTTTGAATGATTTTTCTTCGAGCTCTTCGTCACCTTCTTCCCATTCCTCCTTCGCTTTTTCCTGCTTCTCCATATTGTCAACAATACGAGTCAAGGCTCTATATTTTAGAATTTTGTGCCAGTTATTTTTTAACTCTTTTTCATTAGTCGCCCATGTTTTTTTCTCCTCATCAAGATTTACTTGTTCATCTTTCGAAAAATTGAATGGTTTCGCCAAGATTTCTTTATAAATAGCTTGCGCTTCTTCGTGTCGCTGCTTAAGCATCTTTAAAGAAATATCAAAAAACTCAAAACTACTTAGGCTCACCTCATCATCAATCTTATGCTTATAGGTTTCCAGTTTTTCAATATCTTCCTGCAAAAAGAACAATTTAGTCCCATCCATTCTGTCCACATATAGATCATAGACTCTTTCCGAGAAATCATCATCTACCTCAAGCGGTTGATAATGCATTTGGCCTATGCCACTCAAGATGGCTTGAATAAGAACTTTGTCCTTGTCTGAATCTTCAAATGGATAAGTAGCAGCGATAAGAACTACAATAGATACTAAACTAAGGAATAACAGACTCCTAAATTTCATTTTTCGTATGTTTAGATAATTTCAGTTTTACTAATAATAGCGTCAAAACTCAAGTACTCCCCGAATTGACACCGGTGACTTTCCCTTCATTTCGATCCCATAGAATATAGTACGGAGATACTATTATAAAGATACATGCAATTATCCAAATTGTTGTCAATTATCGCGCCTAATTATGTTTTTAACATGACATTAACAGCCATATGGTGTAAGAAAGGCGCTCGAAATAAGGCCTAAAAGCTATTACTTATGAAAAAAATCTTCCTATTGTAAAACCTATTTCACCTATTCCTTTCAAATCTTTTCTTCCTTTTTTTGGTCGTTTATAATATTTGCACTTATTTTACATTTTATAAGCTTAAGGTGACGAAGTGGATACCATTTTAGTAGAGCGTAGAGGGTAGAGCGTAGAGGGACTTATGGCACTTGGATTTTTCTTCGAAAAATACTTTTGCGCTTCTATTCAGCCAAAGCGCACCGTAGGTAAGCGCGTGTGGCTGAGCGATAGAAGCGGTATGCGCGGACGATAGGAGCACATACAAGCGGATAGCGCGACCCTGAGCGATAGCGATAGGGGCCGCCCCAAACAATAGTTAAAAGTTGATAGTCAAAAGTTTATAACACTACCAACTATTAACTGCTAACTATTAACACTTAACTAAAAATCACATGTCGTTTTTACATCCTTCCATTCTCTATATTCATTTACGAACTTTTTTTAAAATTTTCTATCTCAATTGCATTAAGCATTTCAGTTTTCGTCGTTTTGTTGTTACCATCTTGTTTTATCTTGTTTTTACCTTGATTATTGCCTTTGCATTAGTCTGTCGTTTGCTGGATGAAATTCTGTTTTTCCGCTACCGTTGGGTCGAAGTCAAGCAGCCCGTCTTTATCACGGCCAACCCTAGGAGTGGGACGACTTATTTGCACCGTTTGATGAGTTTGGATGAAGAACGCTATATTTATACCTTGCTCTATCAGACTGTTTTTGCTTCTGTTACGATTTTAAAAATGGTTAAAGTAGTGGGCTGGGTGGATCGACGGATCGGACGTCCTTTTCGTAAGTTTTTTGATTTTTTAGACACGCTAATCTTTGATGGTTGGAAGGACATTCATCCTACAGGTATCAACCATCCTGAGGAAGACGAAGGCATGTATGTTTTTCCAATGATCACACCAGCGATTTGCTTGCTTTGTCCTTACATGGAAGAGTTTAAGTATTTAACGATTCCTGATAAAAACTTGTCGGCCAAGCATCGTAAACGTCTTCAAAAATTCTTTGAAAGCAGCATGAAGCGTTTTGCTTATGCCCAAGGAAAAGACAAGGTTATTTTATCTAAAAATGTGCTTTCTTCTGGCCGTATCAAGACGGTTTTAGAGATTTTCCCTGATGCTCGAATTATTTACTTGATTCGAAATCCGAAAAAGGCGGTTCCTTCCTTCATCAGCATGTTTGCATTACCCTGGAAGTCAACGAGTCCCGACATTCCTGAAGATTCTGTCCACCATCAAGCGCTAGGGCAAGTGGCGATGGATTTTTACAATTATTTCCATCAAATAAAGGATGAAATCAACCCCGAAAATCTGTATACTATTCGGTATGAAGATTTTATTAAAAGTCCTAAAAATACGGTTTTAGACATCTACAAACGCTTTGATATGCCGGTATCGGATGATTTTCTCCAACGAATAGAAGCCGAAACGAATAAGCAACGAAAATACCGCAGTAAACACCACTATTCTTTAGAACAATATGGCATGACGGAAGAGCAGGTAGAAAAGGAATTGAAAGTGGTTTTGGAGGCTTATGGGTTTTAGGTGTGAATTCGGCTACAGCATTAGTTATGGTTTTGGCGTAAATTATTGCCAAATAGACACAAAGCACATAGTTTTGACGACATTGACGTGTTAAGAGCAACTAGGCTTCATACAAATTGCTATACTATCATCTTGATAAGGAACTTAAAGTGTTTTTGGAGAATTATCGGTGTATGGCATAAAAAAACCGTTTATAAGGTTCTTGAATTACCTGATAAACGGTTTTTTTTGTGGAATAATTAGCGGAGAACTTTGAAGTTATCCGCTATTCTTAATATCCTATGGGTACAAATTTTCCATTGTGAGAAAGGCGGACAGTTCCCCATTTCAACAAGAATTCTTTGCCTTCTACGACGTAGTAGACGTGGACTTCATAGTTTTGAGATTTATCTTGTTGTGTATTCGTATGAGCTAGTTTTACAGGGTTTTCTGTAAAGGTAAAAGGAATAGCGCTGTTGTTCTCGGAATCAGGGAATTTTGGATTGACTTCCTGAATGACCAAGGGGGTGCGGGTATTCGAATCGACAATTTTTAGAAGGAAATTTTCGTTTTGAATCAGGGACGCATTCTCATGGTACATGCTCAATTCGACAAAAGTATGGTTCCAATTGTTTTTCTTGATACGTTTTACCTCTTTTCCTTCCTTGGTGGAGCGTGGGGCTACGATTTGGAAAGTAACTTGTGTATTTTCGATGATTTCCATTTTCTCCTTGTAAATCTCTTCTTCCTCCTGCTTATCCATCATTTGATTGACTAAATCATCTTTTTCAGCTAGGACTTTGGTATTATCAACTTGCAAAGCAGAAATGTCTTTGGTTAAAGTTTTGCGTTCAGCTTCTAGCTTCTTAATCAAGGCTCTATCTGACGCTTTCTTTTTATTTAAGCCGGCGATTTCCCCTTTGAGTGCTTCGATGCGCTCCTCTTTGGACTTGATGTCTGCACGAATGCCTTCTATCGTTTCGCGCTGCGTTTTAATACGAAGTTTCAAGTCCTTAATTTCCTTTTTCAGGCGCTTGATTTCTTGGTTTAACTCCTCTTTTTCTACTTCCAATTGTTGGTTGGCCAGCTCTAGCTCTTCCGATTTCTCCATAGCTTCTTCCTTAGAAGAGGTTTCATCTTCTAAGCTTTGGGTCAAGTTAGCTATTTCCAAGTCCTTGTTTTTGATGATGTTGGACTTGGAACTGCTTTGGCTCCATTGATAGGCGCCAAAGACAAAAAATAACAAAAGGAGTACGCCTAAAATAGCGGGAAGGTTTTCTTTTTTCATCATAATATGATTGTGGTAAACTATTGTTTTGGATGCCCTTAAATAAAATACTTTGACGTAAGTATTTTCTATAAGTCACCAATTTTTTAAGCTAGTAGAGGGTAGAGCGTAGAGCGACTTACTGTCATGTCCATTTTAGATTTTTCAAAGAAAAATCTGCCTCTCTATATTTTACAAGTTTTTTCCCAAAGTAGAAAACTTTCCCCAACTGCTTATTTGAGCGTAAGTTACTAAATATTTTGGTTGCTTCGCTAGAAAAGTACAAGCAATAACGCCTTTAGTGAAGAATTAGGAATGACGAATTACGAGTTACCGTTTTGACGAGAATTGAGCATGAAAAACGTAAATTGAACAGCCTACAACTCTTCCCCCAGCCCCTTCTCTCCTCAGAGAAGGGGAGTCACCTTCCTTTTTACAGGGTTTTGGATTATGTAATTGGTTTTTAGAGGGCAGAGTTGCCGTTTTACTTTGAAGAATATAAATGGTTCTAGACTTCTTGTATAAAGCATAAAATTCAAGGAGAGCGCTTGTTCTCCCTTTGGAGGGAGATGCTGATAAGCAGAGGGTTGTACGACGGCACGATTTACATCAAAAAAGCAAACGCCACTTTCGCAACGTTTGCTTTTGATTATTCCAAGTTTAATAACTTTATTCGATTAGCCTTAAGCTGGTACAGCCAAAACCAAGAAAAAAGTATTTAGTTTATGTGCCTTAAAAAGGTCGCAGACCTCCTTATAAGTCTTTGGTATATAGTGCGTCACGTCATGCTTATATCTTCTTAGATGTCTTATATGGTTAAAAAAACGACAAATTCACATTTCATTTTCTACACCAAAAACGCAGAAGTCGACGCCCAAAGCCTTAATGATGAAACTGCTCTTCCTCTGTACTTCCTACAAGTGCAGTGGTCGAAGCCTTTCCTTGTGCTATCGTGTTTTGAACCGCATCGAAGTAGCCTACACCGACAAAAGATTGATGTTTGGCGCCTCGGTAGCCTAGTTCTGCATTGGCAAATTCACGTTGTTGAAGTTGAGAATACGCGTACATTCCTTGCTTGCTGTAAGCATTAGCGATTTCGAACATACTGTTATTCAGTGCATGCCAACCAGCTAGGGTGATGAATTGGAATTTGAAGCCCATTTTGGCTAGTTCTTCACGGAAGACCTTCATGGTAGCATCATCTAGGTTTTCTTTCCAGTTGAAAGAAGGCGAACAGTTGTAAGCTAGCAATTGGCCTGGGTATTTTGCGTGTATAGCATCGGCGAAAGCTTTTGCTTGTTCAAGGCTTGGTTTAGACGTTTCCATCCAAAGCATATCGCAGTAAGGCGCATAGGCCAAACCTCTAGCGATACAAGCTTCTAGACCATTATTGACGTAGTAATAGCCTTCAGGAGAACGTTTTCCTGTACAAAATGGACGGTCTCGCTCATCTACATCCGAAGTCAATAAATTAGCAGCATCGGCATCTGTTCTAGCGATAACAAGGGTAGAAGTGCCCATCACATCAGCCGCCAAACGAGCAGCAACGAGTTTATTTACAGCTTCTTGCGTAGGTACTAGGACTTTTCCTCCTAGGTGACCACATTTTTTGGCCGAAGAGAGTTGATCTTCCCAATGCACACCAGAAGCTCCCGCCTTGATCATATGCTTCATCAATTCAAAAGCATTCAGATTGCCTCCAAAACCAGCCTCTGCATCAGCGACTAAAGGCACCATCCAATCAATCGAATTGTCGTCTTTCATCCAGTGAATTTGATCTGTACGCATCAAAGCGTTGTTGATTCTTTCGACCAACTTGGGTACAGCATCCACAGGGTATAGCGATTGGTCAGGGTACATCGTTCCAGCCGTATTAGCATCCGCAGCGACTTGCCATCCAGAGCAATAAATGGCCTTCAAGCCTGCTTGTACTTCTTGTATCGCTTGATTTCCCGTCAAAGCTCCCAATGCACAAACGGCATCCTCAGGTTTTTCGGTATTTACCGCCTTCCAAAGTTTCTCCGCTCCTTTCTTTGCTAAGGTATGCTCTACCATCATGGAGCCTCTCAAATTCACGACTTCTTCTGCGGTGTATGGTCGAACAATATTAGCCCAACGTGGATTTTCTGCCCAATCCTTCTTTAGGGCTTCGATTTGCTGTAATCTAGTCATTACTAAGAATGTTTATTTAAATGGAAGATAAAACTCCTTCCGAAAAGGATCTCTTTTAAAAGATGTTGTACAATTTAAGATGTATGAGGTTTATTAGTTACTAGTAAATAATATTTTGCTAGCCGAATGTTTCATACATCTTACATCATAAGTAATACAATTTCAAAATCCATACTTTTCGAAGTAAACTCAACAGTGCTTTACAGAATACAAAGTATGTCTGATAAGCTCCTCCATTCATTATTAAATTAAATTATCGTATGCTTCAAGCGTAAGAAATTCAGGGAATTCCTTCGCAGAAATTAACTTCATAAAAATAGCTTCCGCTTCGTCAAAACGGCCATTCTGGAAAGCGGCATCCCCAACATAGTGGTGTAGCTTGTCCATTTCTTCCGGCAATAATTTCAAAATTAGCTCCATCGACACTACTTTCCCTCCTTGCATAACAGCTTCATGGCGAATCCATTGCCAAAGTTGGGCGCGACTAATTTCGGCGGTGGCTGCATCTTCCATTTTATGGTATAAAGCTGCTGCGCCATTGCCTCTTAGCCAATTTTCGATGTATAAAATACCGACATTGATATTCTCCCGAACACCCTCCTCCGTAATTGTACCCTTTGGTGTTTCAAGCAAATCCGCAGCGCTTATATTTATATCTAAACGCTTGTTTTCAATGCTGTTCGCCTTAGGCATATATTCATTGAAGGTATCCATAGCTAGTTGAACCAAGCCAGGATGAGCGACCCAAGTCCCGTCATGACCATTCATGGCCTCGCGCTTTTTGTCTTCCTTGATTTTGGAAAAAGCTGCTTGGTTGGCTGCTTCATCATTTTTCACTGGAATCTGTGCCGCCATACCGCCCATGGCATGTATACCACGCTTATGGCAAGTTTGAACCACCAATTCCGAGTAAGATTTCATGCAATGCGCTTCCATACCGACCTGGGCACGATTGGGCATGACAAAATCTTTATGCTTGCTAAAACGCTTGATAAACGAGAAGATATAGTCCCAACGCCCACAGTTCAATCCTGCGGAATGGTCTTTTAATTCCCAAAGAATTTCATCAATTTCGAAAGCTGCTAAGATCGTCTCTATCAAAACGGTAGCGCGGATACTTCCTTGTGGAATTTGGAGTTCTTCTTGTGCAAATATGAATACCTCATTCCACAATCTTGCTTCTAGGTGACTCTCCAATTTGGGTAAGTAGAAATAGCATCCCCTACCCTTTTCCCAACGCGTTTTTGCATTGTGAAAGAAGTACAAACCAAAATCAAAAAGCGAAGCGCTAATGGCTTCTCCATCAATAGAAAAACCTGCTTCTACTAAGTGCCAACCCCTTGGACGCACCATCAACGTTGCAACTTCTTCCTTGAGTTGGTAGGTTTTATTTTTGATAGGATGTTGATAAGTAATCGTGCCTAAGTTTGCATCACGCAAATTGACTTGTCCATCCAAATTATTCTTCCATGTAGGAGAATTGGAGTCCTCAAAATCGGCCATAAAAACCTTTGCGCCTGAATTTAAGGCATTGATAATCATCTTGCGATCTACTGGCCCTGTGATTTCTACACGTCGATCTAGCAAGTCATTCGGTATAGCAGCCACAGTCCATTCTGCTTCGCGAATATGGCGGGTTTCTGGTAAAAAATCGGGAAAAGCACCTTGGTCAAGCGCTTCTTGTCGTTCAACGCGACGAGCAAGTAATTGTTTCCTTGTTGCCTCAAACTTATGATGCAATTTTTTCAAAAAAACTTGCGCCTCTTTCGTCAAAATTTCTTCGTAATCGGGTTGAAATGTACCTAAAACCTTTACGCTTTCTATTGTTTCGTAATTTTGAACTAGGGTATCATTCTGTTCTAACATTGGAAATAATTATGCTTAAAGATTGAGAATAGCAAAATTCTAATTAGCGAATTTTCGCTTACAAGGCAAACATAAAGGAATTAGCGAA
>JAHDHB010000091.1 GCA_020631545.1 Saprospiraceae bacterium
CTGTTGGCAGATGCTGCATATACTTGAAATAGTTTAGGCAACGCTAAAGGTTTCTACTAAAAGAACAATTTAGCAATTTTCATCTGTTTGTTTTTTTAGCAAAGTTTTAGAACCATGTAAAATAGAGTGGCCTCAAATATCAAACATCGCCTTAATCTGCTTCAACTGCTTAGGTTTTTCATCATAGTTTCCAAAACGCCATTCCGTAGAAATACTTGAAGGTCGATAAGCTTCTTTGAGCGACTCATAATTCTCTGCCACGTATTTTATCGAATCTAAAATATAGTACACTTCCTCATTCGTCATTAAAGGATGAACAGAAAGTCGAACCCAACCCGGTTTTGCCGAAGAATCTCCTTGGTCGATTTTATTGGTAATGCTTTTAGAAAAGTCCTTATCAATCCCTAGTAAACAGTGTCCATAAGGCCCAGCACAAGCACACCCCCCACGAACTTGAATACCAAAATGATCATTTAA
The DNA here is from genome assembly GCA_020631545.1 of Saprospiraceae bacterium. Taxonomy (GTDB): domain Bacteria; phylum Bacteroidota; class Bacteroidia; order Chitinophagales; family Saprospiraceae; genus JAHDHB01. The sequence goes on from JAHDHB010000091.1 coordinate 478, forward strand.
CAACTTGACTATCAAATTATAATTAGTACTATCATTATTTAGGTAGAAAGACAGGATACCTAAACGGTCTTTTACATCTGCTTGTAGAATTGATAGATTTTCGATTTTATTTAATTCTTCAAAGACGATTTGCAGTAACTCATGCTCGCGATCTAGGATATTTTGCACGCCCATTTGCTCCTTAACACGGATACTCAAAGCCGTTCGAATGCATTGAAGAAACGGCGGTGTACCCCCATCTTCTCTAGCTTCGATACCTTCTACCTTGTTTCTATTCCAATAGGCTTGTTCGCCCCAACGATTGACCCACTTCACCGTCCCTCCGCCGGGGATGTCAGGAATTTCATTGTTGTACAACGACTTATGGAACAATAAAACACCAGAAGTTCCTGGGCCTCCTAGAAATTTATGTGGAGAAAAATAGATCGCATCCAAGCGTTCAGCAGGATTCTCAGGGTGCATATCTATGGAGACATAAGGCGCAGAAGCCGCAAAATCTACGAAACAATACCCGTCATGCTGATGCATAATGCGCGAAATGGCTGCGTAATCTGAACGTATTCCCGTTACATTTGAGCAAGCACTTACGGCAGCTACCTTCCATTTTCTATCCTTATGCTGTTCTAGTAACTGCTCGAATTTCTTCAAATCCAGTTTCAAACTATTGGGACAGTATGGGATGTACTCAACATCTGCAATGCACTCACGCCAAGCTACTTCGTTCGAATGATGTTCCATATTGGATACAAAAACAAGCGGACGTTCTTCTAGAGGAATAGAAGCCGTTACTGCTTCACAATATCGTTCATGCACACGCCAACCAAGAATACGAATCAGTTTATTGATAGCCCCCGTCATTCCTGAACCAGTAAGAATCAGCACATCGTTTTCATGGTCTGCATTGACATGCTCCTTGATGATATGGCGTGCTTCTTCATAAGCTAAAGTCATCGTCGTACCCGTAGCATTGGTCTCCGTGTGTGTATTCCCTACTAGAGGGCCAAACTCTTTCAACATCTTTTCTTCGATAGGACGATACAAGCGCCCGCTAGCTGTCCAATCAGCATACACCAAGTTTTTTTCGCCAAAAGGCGTTTGTATTTTTTTGTTATAACCCACCACATTTTCACGAAAAGATTGAAAGTGGTTTTCTAGGGTATTGGTTTTTATGGTAGCAAGCATAAGATGGAAATAAGCTAGTGGAAAATTAGGCAAAATTTTGTAGAGGGTAGAGCGTATAAAGTAGAAGGACTTTTTTTCTTCGAAAAAAGAAATCAAGATGTAAAAATAATCTCTATAACATCTATTGGTGATGCTCCTCTACTACAATACGTCATATTTCAAGACAAAAATACGCACATTTTTCTAGAATTCAGTAGTCTTTTTGTCAGGACTCTTTCATTTACTTAGGTAGGGGAAAGGTTAAAAAGTTACCATTCAAAAGTAAAATCTTCATTCATACCTAGCAAATTCCTATTTTGATTCAAACAAGCACCTGCTCTTGTAAATTCAGAACTATGCCTTAATAAATACCTCAAATATCCCGCGTAGGATCGATCATCATTTGCTAATGCTTTCACATAATTCAAGTCCTGTAATATTCTTCCCAAATGCTTCGTCTTTGCTGCATTTTGCGTTTTTTCTAAAAAAGCATCTATTTTATATTTAATGTCATTTTCATTTTTACGAAATTGAAGATAAACATCAAAAAGTGGCCTGACGAGATCTACTCGATGCAAATCACAAACAGTGATGGTTCTAGCACTTCTAGCTGTAGTCGGTAAATTTGGTGCAGCTTCTATCCTTGGTTGTCTGTAAATAAAGCAGTCTTCGGGAGCATCTTTTTCTGGATTGATGATCGGATAAGTTTTAGTATCATGAGCTCCTTTTCCATTATAGCGATTACAAAATCGACAGCTAAGCAGTAAGTTATCCCAATTAAAAGTATCATCTGGGTATAAAGACTTAGGATGAAAGTGTTCAATATCACCAAAGTCAAGTGGCTTTATCCAACTTTCACAATACATACATTTACCTTTGGTAGAAGATTTTTCTAGGGTATCCTTAATCTCTGAATGTCTGTAGTTTGCTTCAATAGCGTCTTTCTCTTTCTTTAAACGTACTATCTTGTCTTTATCCCTTTCCTTTGCTATTTCTTGTATTTTCGCCAATAGTTCATTCTTCCATGTACTCGCATTGGCCGTTAATATCGCCGGTTTATTTTTCTTTGTTACTTTAATCATCTGCGGTAGGGAATGTGGCTAATTTTAATTGGTAAACTTTCAATATTGAATCATTAGGATGAAGAATTTTCTCCAATTGCTTTAATGCTTGATGGTACACTTCTGGAGTATTCTCCTCCAAAGCCTTATCCAATTTGGACAATAAAGGATTTAAATCAAGTTCATTACTGCTAACAGGACTATCCAATACATCCTTTAAAATATAATCTAATTGCCAGCCTTGAAATGATTCTTCCAGAGGTATTACTTTTTTGGGACTACTTTCATCGTCATATTCAGGAAGAACAATGACTTCGCCTTGTGCTGCCGAAGCAACGATTTGAGGAGAATGTGTTGTTACAATAAACTGTACTAGAGGAAAAGTTTGTTTTAATGCACCAACTATTTTTCGTTGCCAAGAAGGATGCAAGTGCGAATCAATTTCATCAATTAATACCACACCTTCCGTCTTTTCCAAAACAGCTCCTTTCAAATGAGGGTTTAGGGTGATGCATCGAAACGCTAAATCAGTAATGATAGCCATCATTTTTTTAAATCCACTACTTAGCCTCGTAAAGGGAATTCGACGTCCGTCATCCAATTCCATAACGACTTCCCGTAGATTATAATCAAAATAGACTTTCTTACAAGATTCAATACAATTTGTAACCGCAAGATTTATTGTTTGCAATTCTGCTTCAAATTCGCCATGCTGGCTGTGAGAAAGTTGAATCGTTTTGAACCATTTTGCAAAATTATTATAATTATAGGTTGCATTTAAAGCATTATCATACCCTCTAAAACGCGAACCTAATTCAAATAGATCCATTTTTTCAATCTCACCATCTTTCCAAACACTATCAACTGGGAAATATGCGATTAAAGGTAGTTGTACATTATCTCCCTTCCTAACCGAAGTTTGTAATTTTGAAGCAATCCCCTTTATATTTTTTGCATTAGAATAAGTCGTTCTTCCTTTCAACTTGGTTAATGTTCGCCCCCAATGCATCCGTTGTGTATCTACAATTCCCTCTGCCCAAATGACAACAGGAAGTTGAAATTCGGTATTTTTTCCTAGGGATAGTAAGCGGATGTCGTCTTTTTGGATATGGTGAGTATTTACATTATCAATGCCTAGCATAAAAGAACCAATACCTATACTTAATCCTTCTAAAACAGAGGTTTTTCCCGACATATTACTTCCTACAAGAATGTTGAAATTCTTGGAAAAGGAAAATGTCATATCGCAGAAAGCCCTAAAATTTTGCAAATGAAGTGAATCAATTCTCATTCAGCTAAGATAGGTATTTTGGAAAAAATCAGGTGTATTTTTAGAATAAATAATTTTCTCACATAAAACTTAATATTTCTAGCAAATCTCCTTGTAGATCATTATCTTACTCCCGCAAAAACAGCATACCATGAACAACAAGACCATCCTCATCACTGGAGGAAATGCAGGAATAGGGAAAGCGACCGCCATTGCGCTAGCAAAAAAAGGAGCAGAGGTCGTCATCGCTTGCAGAAATGAAAGTAAAGCTCAAGAAGCCGTCAAGGAAATTCGACAAAAATCAAATAATGAAGCTGTTAGCTACTTGTTGGTCGATTTGTCGAGCCTAGAAGATGTTCGAAAATTGGCTCGAAAATACAAGGAGAAATACAAGCAATTGGATGTCTTAATAAACAATGCAGGCTTAGTCGTCAATAGTTTACAATTAACCAAGGAAGGCTATGAATTACAATTTGGCGTCAATCATCTCGCTCACTTTTTACTAACCGATTTACTGTTAGATTTGCTAAAAGCTGCGCCTCAAGGACGGATCGTAAATGTCGCTTCGAAAGCACATTATAGTGGTAAAATAGACTTCGATAACCTTAGAGGCGAAAAACCAAACTATAAAGGAATGAACGCCTATAGTCGTTCCAAATTAGCCAATGTACTGTTTACCCAAGGCTTGGCCAAGCGTTTGGAAGGTACTAGGGTCACGGCAAATTGTCTGCACCCGGGCGTAGTGCGTACAAGTATTGGCAACAAGGACAGTTGGCTATTTTCCTTGATCTGGACACTCATAAAACCCTTCATGATTACGCCTGAAAAAGGTGCTAGGAGTTCAATCCACCTCGCTACCTCTGCTGAGTTAAAAGAAGTTAGCGGCATTTATTTCAATGAGAATCAAGAAGAAAGACGCCCTTCTAAACTAGCAAGAGGTGAAGAAGGCGAAAAGCTAGCGGATAAACTTTGGGACTTTAGTACAAAGGCAGTAGCTCACATCGCTTAACCCCATATGCAAAAAACAACCGTTTATGCCTAATGCGGCAGAGCCGCTACCATCAGTAGTGGGTAGATAGTATAGAGTAGAGTGACATATGACGTAAGTTTTTCCTTCGGAAAAACAAAAAGTCTCTCTACACTTTACGCTATACCCTCTTCTAACTTTTGCCAAAAACGCGCAAGAAATAACTTCTTACTTACTAATTCGTCATTCCAAATTCTCAACTCAATTTCGTATTTTCACCCCATGAGATTTGTAGCCATATCCGACACCCACGGTTGTCACCGAGATTTAAAATTGCCTAAAGGTGATGTCATTCTTCATGCAGGGGATATTTGCGACAAGGGGAATGCGACTCATGTCCAAGACTTTATCGCTTGGTTCGCTGACTTAGATTTTGAGCATAAAATTTTCATTTCTGGTAATCATGACATTGATTTAGATAAAAATAAGAGCTTGATTCCTAAACTATTACCAAAAGAAGTAGTGTTTCTAAATGGCAATTTCTGCCAAGTAGGTGCTTACCGAATTTGGGGCTCCCCGACAGAAGAACAAGGGCAAGTACCTTTCCACGAAATCCTCCCTGAACAAGTTGATATTTTATTAACCCATCGTCCTCCTTACGGCATTTTGGATCAAGCACCTGATGGTTTATCCAAAGGTTCCGAACCGCTTGCAAAAAAGGTAAAACTCATTCGACCTCAAGTCCATGTATATGGTCATATTCATGCTAGTTATGGTCTTTTTCAAGGAGAACACACTCATTTTATTAATGCATCTAACTACCGAGCAAGTAGAAAACGAATCGTGAATGATCCTGTGGTTTTTGATTTAAAAAATCCACTCTAATTCAAAATACGATGTAAGCCTTTGGGCGTCAAATTTGGCGATTTTTTACCATAGAAGACTCATAAGAAGATATAAGCATAGCGTAACACACTAGACACAAAAGACTTACAAGGAGGCCTACGACCTTTATAAAACACATAAGCTAAACACTTTGTTCTGACTTGATCAGTTTAGGAATTACGAGGTTTTCATACATCTTACATCATAAATCTTATTTTTTAAATGAACTCTTTAGGAGAATAATTCACCAAACAACCATGAAAAACCAAGCAAAACTAAGCATCCCTCCTAGCCTCTCCTTCTCCTTTCAAAACTACCTTCAAGAGCAAGGACGTCAATTCCTAAACTTAGTAGGAGAAAAAGTAGCATACGATAATACACTGAAATTGTTTGCATTACTAGAAGGATTACATGTTCATTTCTTCGAACAATTCGCTTTGCAAACGAACATTACTCGCACAGAAAAAAAAGAAACTTCAGGAGGAAAGTCAATCTTCGATTTTCCTACAGACACTTACACCATTACCTATCAAAATGAAAAAGCGAAATATGAATTGATCTTAGAACGAATGCTGAACGGCCACATGGGCTATTATGAAGACGATGTAAAAGCTGTTTTTTCTCTTGGTGACAAGCAGTGCAAACTGACTTGCTATATTTTTGTAAGCAATGAATTAAAAATCGAAACGCTAAATTTTTCAGCAAAAGAATTTAAGAAAATTTTAGACTTGCTTGAAAAGACTATCTGAAAAGACAGGGCCGCACACCTAATACCCTATCAAAATTGTCATTTAGGCAACAAAATCTCCCCTATTCAAGAACAAATTATGTATTTTCTATGCTAAGGAACGGTGCAAAAATAAATTCACCATTCCTAATTTTGAATTTCTAAATATTTTTTGTTCATCCATTTCCCAAAAATATTTATCTCATGAAAAATACCTTTTTTCAGTGCCTCATCTGTGGCTCTCAACCTCCGCACTTTCCTAGAAGGGCCCTATGTTTCAGGAGGGCAAATGCATGGTAATTTGAATGACAATGGCTATTTACCCTTAGAAGAACCTTATACAAATGTAGGGTTTACGTTGGATAATGCATTAGAGTCCATCTCGCCTTCCGTCCTTTCCGGTACGACACAAAATGACGATGTCGTGGATTGGATTGTCGTACAATTTAGAGATAAAAACGACTTAACTACGACGCAATATGCTTATGCCCTCTTACTTCAAAGGGATGGGGATGTAGTACAATATAAGCCTGATAATCAAACAGTATCAAGTGGTCTACGATTCGCTATTCCCTTGGATGATTATTACGTAGCCATCTTCCACCGCAATCATTTGCCCTTGATGACGGCTGCACCAGTTTCCTTGACCAACATCGAAAGCACCCTAGATTTTACGAGTCTAGGCCAAGCTGTTTATGGTACAGATGTACGAAAGGAAGTAGAAACAGGTGTATTCGGCCATTATGCCGGCGATGCAACGGGCAATAATTCCATTGATGCCGCAGATAGAAGTAGCACTTGGAATAATCGAAATCAATCGGGCTATAAGCTACAAGATGTAACGTTAAATGGGTCGGTAGATGCCGCAGATCGCAGCAAAACGTGGAATAATCGAAATCGCAGTGGCGCGATAGATCGTTGATTTTTATTGTAACAACAGGGCCAAGGAAAACGATAAGTAGGGGGTAAGGCATCATGCCTTGCCCCTACATTGTATGGCATACGCCCTACAAACATTTTATCTAAATAACGTTTTCATAAGGCCAATAAAACGGTATAACCCATAAAACCACAGCAACCACCCTAATATAAATCCGATTAGATACAACAGTTTGTAATCAGAAAAATCTATCTCAGGCTCTGAGAAAATAGAAAAATTCAGGAAGGGCCATACGAAAAAGGCATACCAACCATACGACTGATAAGGAATGTGCATACTTATAGATTTTGAGGTAAATATTCGCGGGTATTTTTGTATCCCCGCTGACTATATTTAATATCTAAAAATCTAGTTCTTGAGTAAACATTTTTTGATAAACGAAGTCATTTTTCAGACAAAATCATTCAATTCTATCTGTTTTTCTTCTTGTTTATCAAACATTCCAAATTTCGTATTCCTGCAAAATATGTCAATTTACCGAGTACATACCACGCCTTACAACTAAAAAATATTGTATCTAAAAATAAAACTACTAACAAAAACAAAACACATCACAAATCAATTATAATCAAACAACTAAACACACTTCACTTTAGTTACCAACACCTAAACTAACACCCACTTGTGGATAAAACCTTAAAAAAATGTAAAAAAGAAATTTTTAATTAAGGCTAGAATTGCATAACTTTCATCTTTGATAATGACCAAGTTATAAATGGACAAGTATTACAGCATCCCAAACAACCTAGCAGCTTACGCAGAACAGCATACCACAGGGCCTTCAGCGTTGTTGAATAGACTAGAACGAGAGACGTATCTAAAGGAGATAAACCCACGTATGCTAGCCGGCCATTACCAAGGGCGATTGTTGACGATGATAAGCCAGATGATTCGTCCCAAGGCGGTGCTTGAGGTTGGTACCTTTACAGGGTATTCTGCTCTTTGCTTAGCAGAGGGACTGCAAGAAGGGGGCGTGCTGCATACCATTGAGGTCAATGAAGAGCTAGAAAAACGAGCCAAAACTTATTTTGAACGAGCGAATAAAAGTCATCAAATTCAAATGCACATCGGGGATGCTTGCGAAATCATTCCAACGCTAGATGAAGTGTTTGATTTGGTCTTTTTGGATGCCGATAAACAATCCTATAAGCGCTACTACGAATTAGTCTTCGACAAAGTGCGTAACGGAGGGTTTATCATCACGGATAATGTCTTGTGGAATGGAAAAGTACTCGAAGAAGTACAAGACAAGGAAACCGCTGCTATTCATGCTTTTAACCAACTATTACAAGCAGATGAGCGGATAGAAAATATCCTTCTCCCAGTCCGAGACGGCATCATGATCGCTAGAAAAAAATTAAATAGTTGAGAGTTATCCGCGATAGTTATCGGGAGTTAGTAGTTAAGAGTTGCTTACAGTCGTGAAAACTTTTAACTCTAAACTAAAAAACCAGTTATAGAAGAGTGCTTTTAGTTAGTAACGAATGTATTTGGTAAAGGGATTATCCGAATGCTTTTTTGTACGAACAAGAAGTCCCCTTCCTTTTTTTTAAAGTTAATAATCAAGGATTTAAGCAAAGCCAAGTAGTCGAAATATTCCGAAGGAATAAAAAAACTACTAACTCTAAACTCCTAACTATTAACTAAACATAGGATTATGTACGCGAAAATATTTTGCCTTTTGCTTGGCCTGTCGCTGGTCAGCATGGGAGAGATGTATGCTGATAACGGCATGACGATTGGCCAATACATCCAGAAATTCAAGGATTTATCCATAGGAGAAATGGATCGTAGCGGAATTCCTGCTAGTATCACGCTAGCACAAGGGATTTTAGAATCTAGCTTTGGCAACAGCCTACTAGCACGCGAAGCCAACAACCACTTTGGTATCAAATGCCATACGTGGGAAGGGAAGACCTATTATATCAAAGATGACGACCGTGATAAAAACGGGAATTTGATCAAATCTTGTTTTCGTTCGTATGATACGCCTGAAGAATCTTACTACGATCACACCGAATTTCTAAGTAAGAAAGGGCGTTATTCCTTCCTTTTTGAGTATAAACGAACCGATTATAAAAATTGGGCAAAAGGATTGCGCCAAGCAGGCTATGCGACCAACAAGCAATACGCCAATCTACTCATCAAAGTCATCGAGACGAATAAGCTAGCGCAATACGATCATATGACGAATGAAGTCATCGTCTATGATCCCAACAAACCAAGGACAGGAGGAAGTAAACCCTCTGCCACCCCTCGCCCCAATAAACCAGCACCAAATACGGCCTCTACTCTTGCCACATCGTCCGAATTCCCTGTTCGATTTAGGAAAGGTATTTTTTATGTAAATCAAGTAAAAGCCATCTCCGCAGCCAAAGGCGATACACCAGAATCCCTGTCCCAAAAACATAAAGTCAGTCTAAAAAAGCTACTCGACTACAACGATTTGAAGAAAGGAGACAAACTCCTTGTCAATCAATACGTTTTCCTACAACCTAAGCGAAAAAAATACCGTGATAGAAAGACTTACCACAAGGTAAAAAGTGGTCAAACGATGTACATCATCGCCCAAATGCACGGCCTACAACTCGACGAACTCGTTAGTCGTAATCTCTTAAAAATGAATGAAGAGCCAAAAGTCGGCGCACGAATTTACTTGAATAAATCACCTAGGAGCAAGCCAGCCGTCTACATTCCCACAAAAGACAAGGAAACACGACCTCTAATCAAACCAACCTTGACAGAACCAAAGCCCAAGGAGGCTCCTAAGCCCGTCGCTCAAGCAAGCAAGCCTAAACCACCTGTAGAAAAACCAGGGCCAACGAAGCCTACTATAAGTGCTAAACCTGCTACAACGCCAGTAAAAAAGCCTAGTCAACCCAGTTCTAGCAAGGACAAACCAGGCCGAACCTACACCGCCGTAACGACCAAAACAGCGGATCCAAATGCCATTAAAGATTTGGAGATGGAACCCGTCATGCCGAATGTCAAGACAACACCCGTTCCTAAAACAAGTACACCGCCAACCAAAACGCTCAAGAAGCATGTCGTCCAAAAAGGAGATACCTTGTACAGTTTAGCAAGAATGTACAAGCTTTCCGTAAAAGAACTTTCTGCTAAAAATAAGCTTGAAAATCAGGCTATAAAGGTTGGACAAGTGCTTGTGGTGGAGTAGCGTTGGTTGTAGTTATTGGCCTGTGATAGTGGAGGCAAGACATTAAGCCTTTGGGCAAAATTTTCTACACATTTTGGACAGAAAATTTGTCTTGGAGGACACGCAGCACGTCCGCTAAACCACCATAGCCTCCCGCAGACGTACCGCGTGGATTGCTCTTAAGATTTTTGTTTGCTCTTCTTGGTTTTGGATTGGCCAGTTTAAGATAAAAGGACATGAATTGATATATAGCGATTTATGTCCTTATTCTTTATACCAGAGTCCAAAAAACAACTAAATACACTTTTCTACAAACTACGATTTTATATTGACCAGTCAGTTTGTCAGTGCTATTTACCATATAAATTACATTAACATTGACTAGATAGCTAAAAAGGGAAGCGTCTTATGGCCAAAATGTCAGCCGAAACAACATGGCACGCAGGTTGTTTAAAAAGCAGTAAACTTCATATTCTCTAAACCATTAAACAAAAACAACCTATGACTGAATCCATTTTACAAAATTTTGCAGATGCTAAATTTTTAAACCTTATACTCAAAAATCCAGAAGATTTAGAAGCCTTAGAAAAGTCTGCTGCTGACCTAGCGAAGAAATTAAAACACAAAGGCAAAAGGACATTGCTTCCTTCCTACGTTTTACTTGCTATCAATCCTAATATCAAGGACACAGAACCACTTCTAGATGAAGTAGAAGCCATCGCAAAAAGTAAAAACAAACTGCTTCTCAGTCGCTCCAATGATAGACCGGTTACCGCATTGAGAGCCATTATTTTGTCTGCACTTGAAATACTAGTCGATAGTGAACAAAAATTTCATGAGGATTATGCTAAAATTATTTACTTAACAGCGAAGGAAAGCTTTGGATATATTGATTTTGCTTCTGCGGAGGAGGGAAAAATTATTGAGGCATTTATTAGGTTGTTAGGGGAAAAAGGTGAGCTTTTTTCTAGGAGGAAGTGGAAAGTAAATATGGTTTCTTTCCTAAATGAAATAGTTACTAAATTTGAATTAAAATTAACTGAAACTTTTCCTTCCACAAATAACAGCTTTTTGACTAGCAAAAAAATAGCAAATGTAAAACTTGAACAAACAGACAGTTACAACAGGAGGTCTGTTTCTAGGATAGAGGGGATAAATGCTGACTCATTTAATACATGGTCTAAAGAATTTGTAAAAAAAGCATCCTCAGCAATTACTGGAGAAATAAATAATCAACTAAAAGCTCAAAACAAGTCAATAAATGAATTCTCATCTGAAATATCAAAAGAGTTAAACAAATTCACTACATCTCTAAACACCTTCGTAAGTAATTCAATCAACAACTCCCTATCAGGGATAAACGCTCTAGTAGAACGCGATCAACTCAACTGGTGGAAAGAATCCCTTTATTCTGCTAGCAAGTGGTGTAGCTATCGAGCTATTGAAAATCCAGTAGCTTTAGCATTTTTAATGAGTCATGATTGTGGAGCATTGACACACCCACATTCTCCTGAAAGTGTAGATTATTTCCTTATGGAAACCTTTCGAAAGGTAGAGAACAAGGAAGAGTCCTTATCCTTTCAAGAAATACTAACGGCTTTATCAACTGCTGATTGTGAATGGCTTGGTGAAATTATTCCAGCAACTTCCGAAACGACTAGTATCATTTCTTTGCCCGATTTTTTAGTTGGTTTTGTACATGGTCTTTATACTCAGGAAGATTTTGAGAAATTGACGTATATTTCACTCGCTGAAAAAATCAAGCCAGCTGCTTTTTGTGTTTGGTTATTCCATTATTTTCAATCAAAACGCTTGACTCATGGAAACTAAATGCTCAAAAAAAGGTTGTGTACCTCATGAAACGGGTTGTATTAGCGGTAAGCGTAAATTTCATACTTGCCAATACTGGAAGGCTGAAAACGAAGGTGAAGAGAAGGGAGACAGCACTACTAAAAAAACTACGCTAAAACAGGAAGGAATACTGCTTCCTTGGACTAGTAATAGTTTAGGGCTAGAGAGTTTGTCCTTACCTACTAGTGCTTTGAATGTAAATATTATAGGACTTATTGGGGCAGCAAATTCGGGAAAAACAAGCTTTTTGTCTATGCTTTTTCAAATGCTATTAGCAGGAGAACAATTAAACGGTTGGCGTTTTTCTCATTCGTATACCTTACAAGGGTGGCGTAATATCGCTGCACAAATAGAGTGGGCGCCAGGCAATTTATATACCTTCCCTTCTCATACTAGTAAAAATGCAGGAAGGATACAAGCCTTGCTCCATTTAGCCTTAAAAAAAGGAGATAAAATACGGGATTTTGTATTTACTGATGTATCGGGAGAATGGTTTACAGAATGGGCAAAGGCGCAAGATAGCAAAACTGGTGAAGGGGCAAAATGGATTCATCAGCACGCCGATGCATTCTTATTCTTTATGGATTGTGAAAAACTAATAGCCAAAGCGACTATCGGAGAAGGAAGAAGGGAGATATTCTCTATTGGAGACCGTTTGAAAAATGGATTAGCTCATCGTCCTGTAGCTGCGCTTTGGGCAAAAGCGGATTTGAAAGCAGATGTACGTCCACGCATTGTCGAACGATTGACGGATGAAGTAAAGCATCGTTTTGGGCATCATACCCCTTTTTATGACGTTAGTGTTTATCGCATTTCAGAAGAAGATGATTCCCACCAAAAGAATATTTTTGAGACCTTATTATGGCTCGAGAATCGACTGGAACGCAAATCTCGCCAACCTATTGCCATCCATCTTCCCGTAGAAGGAAATGATTTTTTCTTTCATTTTAAAGCCCAATAAACTCCATGGATTCATCAAAATTACCTATACTATTATTAGGAAGAACAAAAACAGGAAAAACGAGCTTCAAAGGACAACTTTATCTTCGTTTGATAAATAGTGATCAAACGTCTATTAATTTAGCTATAGATCCGGAAAAAAGGACAGCTATTGAAGAAGCTGTTCGGCCTCTAGAAGATGGAAATTCTGTAAAAAGAACGGCCTCTGACATAAACGAAGAAACGGTCTTATCCTTGAAATTCAAAGACGGTCGCATAGTGGATATTCCTTGGCATGATTACGCAGGTGAAAAGGTCAATGAAATTGTAGAGACTCGTGTTGTTAGCGAAGATTGGAATACAAGGGTTAATGCTAGTAAACATTGGATGTTATTTATTCATGTAGGTGGGCTGAAAAAAATCGATAATCCTTATACTCGTCCTAGAAAAGAGCTAAAGGAGCCTGATAACAAGGAAATAAATGGCAACAATTGGTGCGACACCACTTTTTTCATCGAACTAGTCCAAATCCTCATCTACATCAAAGGACTAGGAATGCGAAAGCAGATCGAAACTCCTGTTTTACAAGTCGTTTTATCTCGTTGCGATGAAATCGGTTTAGATGAAGGAGGAAATCCTAGAGAAGAATTGAGAAAACGATTACCTTTATTTGTAGAATTTTTAGAAACGAACTGGCATCCTAGTAAATTATCGTTTATCGGGCTATCTCCACAAGAAAAAGAGCTAACTGAAACGAGTGAAGACGATGATTTTATCTTTGATGGTCCAGATCAATTTGGCTATGTCATCTTACCTGACGGCACAAAAAGCAAAGACTTAACTTTAGCAATTTCTAATTTGGTGAATATGACAGATGAAGATAAAAATTGAACAAGCTATAAGCGGTTATTACCGAGGTAGTCATCAACTGGTGAGTAGTTCGCTGCCAAAGGAAGAGATTCCTATGAGTATCGTTGATTTTGCGGATTTGCCAGCATCTTTGCCCTACACGGTCAAGGATTTAGCTCCTTATACTAGTGGAATGCCCTTTGACGAGTTTTTCGTTTTTTCAAAGACCTTCATGATTCCTAGTAGTCGTGGAGGTAGCGTTTTCACCCATTCCTTGCTTATTCAAAAAGAAGACGTTCATCAAATCAACGATCTCAGTAGCTTGTTTGAACTATTCGTCAAAGAACCTGATTTTGAGTATGTTCTTGAGTCTTTAGAATTTGAAATAAAACCGAAATCTAGTCATTTTACTAACCCTCTTCTACCCAATATCGCTAGGGGATTGATAGAAAGTGATAAAACTATCGCCTGGGTGGGCACGTCCAATTTTATCGCTAGTATTCAAGAACTTTGGTCGAACTTATGGAAAAAAGGGCGAGAGATTTTTAGTTTTCATCTAAGCTTGACGCCAGAAGATATTCGTAATTATCAACCCAAAATCGTTTTTATCCCTGAGAATATCGCAAGTGCCTACCACGATTTTTATTTAATAGACAAGGCTACCGTCCCTGTAAAAGCAAAGAATAAAGCGGAAAAACTACTGATAGGCGAGCCCGAGGGGCAAGTATTATTACCCTTTATCAAAGAATTGGATATCCAACTTTCGGACTTTCGTAAATTAGATCGAATTGAAAATTTATATGATGATAGCCAACACTTACATCAATTAAGTCTTGATGAATTGCGTGGTTTGGCGGGAAGTATTGGCTTCTATTCTCCTAGTGTAAAAAGTGGCAAAACAATAAAAACTAGTATACTAAATGCTTTAGTTAAAAA
>JAHDHB010000092.1 GCA_020631545.1 Saprospiraceae bacterium
GCTCAGCTTTTTCTATTTTATAGTATTGGGATTTTGGGTAATGGCTAAAGTAGTGTTGATAGCATCGTCACCAGTTGCATCTCTACTTACCTCGGCTACTGATGAGGAAATTGTTGCTAGCAAGATGCGCTCTATTCCCTTTGAGCAATCTAGTATTTTGTTGATTTTTTTCTATCTTTGCAATAGTAGTTGCGTATAGCTTACTATATAAGCGATATATACACAATATACAGGTAGTTAGAGGGAAGGTAATCCATTAACGATAAGCTATAGACAAAATCAAAGAAAACAATTGAAAAACCCAGCATTCATACTTGCAACATTCGCCTTGTTGAGTGGATGTTTCTTAACTGAATCAAAACAGAATGTAAAGTTTGAAAGAATTGAAACATTTGTAAAAGAGGAAGAAGTAAATACAGAAGATTTAAATCTAAATGGGAGCGTAAGGTCAATCATAAAGTACGAGATAACTGCGAATGATTCATTCTTAGATGTAGGGTTAACATTGGAAGAGAATCCTAAATATAGGCAAATTTCTGCGGATCCCTTTGTAAAAAGAATTTGGGCATCGTCTTTTAATAATTGTTATTCAGTGCTTTTCAACAAAAACGGGAAAGCAATTAAGGAAATTTCCTGGTATAAAACTGATGGTCAGTCAGATACCCGGAATACAAGTATTTATAAATATGATTCCACGCAAAACTTGGTCGAAAAGATAGACTCTATTTCTTATGGAACTAATAATGAGTTGTATAAGAAACAAAGTTTTATGTACCATAAAGGTGCCTTAATTCAATTAAAGTCGCTTCATACAAGGGATAAAAAGCAGGAAAAGATAAGTACAATATCTTACAAAGGAACCGATGCTAGGGTAAAGACTATTGAAAAAGATGCTGAAACAGGTGAAATTCTAAGGACATCTAGTTCAATCCTGAATATAAATGGAGAAATAAATAAAGATGCTGAAACCGAAACTAGGGAATTTGATGCCTTAGGGAATTTGGTAAAGGTAAGTATAAAACCTGCAATTGGCTTGGAACCTACTGTGACAATTTTATTCAATTACGATAATGATAATAATCTGATTCAAAGAGTTACTTTTGATAAAAACAATGAGCTTTTATCTCAAGAGAGTAATTTTTACGATTCGAAGGGTAATTTGATACTAAAATTGGACGAGTGGTCAGGTGGTCTAACTAGAGATTGTTTTAATGATTTAGGTCAACTTCTAAAAGAACAGAGAATATATTACGCCGATTCCCTGGGAAACGATACCAAAATTGAATACAGGTATGATGACTTAAATAATTTGATCCGTAAAAAAGTTACTTATAAAGAAGATGGCGAGTTGAAGAGTACAGAAAAAAAATACAAATTAAGATTTGACAAAAATGGTAATTGGGTGGAAAAGAGGTGTTTTGATGGGGATAAATTGACTTTTATAGAAAGAAGAGACATCCTGTACTATTAAAAAATAATCTATAACAAAAACAACAAATGTACATCGCTGTCACGAGGAACAGCAACGGCGCTGCTTGCACAACGTAAAAGTCCAAAAAGATGCCCCGCTTCGCTTATTCCCCCATTTTCAAAACATAGCATCTTAGCCAGATTATTTGTAAATTTACAGCGAGAAGTAAACGATGAAAAATTAAATCAGCGTTGTGAATGCAGCAGAGCTAAAAAATGGTCTTCATCAATTCATTTCAGAAGTAGAAGATATTGACATGCTAAACAGGACTCAAATCCTACTTTATGAACATCTCATGGCGTAAATTATTTGCTAACAAATAATAAGAATCATACATCATATTTTCAAGAAGAGCCTTTTCGGAGTGACCTTAATTTGGAAGAAAATTATAGTCGTACCCAGGTTTACTTCCTCTAAATCGCCCGAGTTTTCCCAACTAACCAAATTCTATCATCATCATTAATCGAATCCCATAAAGCCATTCGAACGCGTTCGTGATAGGCATTTAGCCAGTCTTTTTCCTGTTGCGTCATCAAAGAAATATCGATCATGGAGGTTTCAATAGGAAACAAGGTAAGCGTTTCGAATTTTAAGAACTTGCCGAATTTTGTTTCTAGATGAGGGACAGCAAGGAGCAGGTTTTCAAGACGAATGCCGTACTCTCCAGCCTTGTAGAAACCAGGCTCATTAGAAGTTAGCATTCCTACTCTAAAACCAGCATTTGGATTGGTCGTGATGCTGTTGCTGAAAGATTGTGGGCCTTCGTGTACATTCAGGAAAAAACCGACACCGTGCCCTGTACCGTGTCCATAGTTAAGACCTTGTGACCAAAGAAATTGACGGGCTAGAACTTCCATTTGGTGCCCTTTGGTGTTTTCGGGAAAAATGAGCTGTGCTAAAGCGATGTGGCCTTTTAAAACCAAGGTAAAATCACGCTTTTGCTCAGCACTTGGCGTTCCAATACAAGTGGTGCGCGTAATATCTGTGGTTCCATCCAGATATTGACCACCAGAATCTAGCAGAAAAACGCCATCGGCATTGAGTTTACTGCATCTTTTCCGAGAAGGGCGATAGTGTACAATAGCTCCATTGCCAGCAAACCCAGCGATGGTCGAAAATGAGTTTCCAACAAACGTTTCTTCCTGATTTCGAAACTGTTCCAGCATTTGTGCAACCTCGTATTCAGTAACTTCTACGCCTGATTCTAAGGCATTTTCCAACCATCGGTAAAAACGAACCAAAGCCGCGCCGTCCTTCACCATGACGTTGTGCAAGTGCTTGATTTCCGTTTCATTCTTGATGGATTTCAAGGTAGATGGAATACTGAAATCTAAAATGGTCTTACATTTGGAATTGACGCCGCGAAACAGGGCAAAATTGACTTTCTGGGGATCTAATAGGATCACATTTTTGCGCCCTAGTTTGTCCAATTCTGCTTTTATGGCGTGATAAGAAGCTATGCGAATATCCGCTTTCTCCAACTTAGCGGCGACGGTCTCATCTATTTTTCTTTTCCCGATAAAGAGAGTCGTTTCTTCAAGTCCAATCAATAGGTAGGCCAATCCAACAGGGTTAAACTTCACATCGCTACCTCTAAGATTTAGCGTCCATGCAATATCATCCAAGGCGGTGATAAGGTGGTGTGTAGCGCCTTTTTTCTTGATTTCTTCTTGAATTTTGGCTAGTTTTTTCCTTCTTGATTGCCCTGCATACTTGGTTTCATGGACATAAATCGGATTTTTGGGCATGCTTGGCCGGTCTTTCCAAATCTGAGAAATCAAATCTAAATGGACGATTTTAATTTTTTTTCGAGCAAATGCTTTTTTCATTTCTCGAATCAATTGCACAGAAAATAGGTTTTCGTCCAACCCAACCTGCGCACCAACCTTCATGTTTTCGATAAGCCAATCAACGTATTCCGGGACATGAGGCGTTTTAAGCTTGACCAACTCAAAATCATTGTTTTCTAGTTGTGCTTCTGCTTGTAAAAAATACCTAGAATCCGTCCAAAGCCCTGCAAATTTCTTCGTAATAACTAGATTTCCTGCGGAACCTGTAAAGCTAGACAACCAAGTCAAGGCTTTGCAATGATCAGCAATATATTCACTCTGGTGAGCATCAGTATTCGGAACAATATAGGCATCTAGTCGATTCTTAGCCATAACCCCTCTCACTTTATTCAATTTCGGCTTTTTGCTCATATGATGGTTGTTTTTAATTAGTATTTTAGATGTTAAAAAGAGTACTAACCCGTCAGGTTGTTCTTAACAAGCCCCTATAATATGAAAACTCTTGAATTTCACCATACTTTTTTGCACATTTTTTTGTTAAATAGAATATTATTTCTAATTAAAATATTCTGTTTGGTAAAACCTAACGTGGCGAAGGCACTACCATATAGTCCTCGTTAGGAATCGGAAGTAGGGTATTCCACGATAGGGATTAGGAATAGAAGAATTTGATTTTTCTTCAACAAATCTTCAGTTCAAATAGCCTTCAACCTACACCAAACCCTTAACTCTTTGTAAATAAACCCTTTAATTATTCATTTTTTTGGACAGCTTTTCCCGCTATCCGTTTGTAGTCGGCACGCTTGTAAAACAAACAGTAAGTAATAATAGTGAACAGGTAAAAGCAAAACAGCCAATTCGTCTACAAATTAAGCCCTAAAAATTAATCGAACTCAGGTTTTTAGATGGTGGGCTTTGCATTCTAGTAGCCCTCTTTACCTATATTTTTTTCAAGCAATAGCGTCGAAGCACATCGTTCATGACACAATGCCTAATTCCCCGCGCTTTACTTATTTAAGTGTGACGTATGTTATGAATTCAGTTAACAGTTTGGAATTGTGGCATTTATTTTGTTATTTTACTGTAGAAACATCAAAGAATAACTAACCCGAACACCATAGTTTATTCTTGAAAAGAACGAAAGATGAACA
The DNA here is from genome assembly GCA_020631545.1 of Saprospiraceae bacterium. Classification (GTDB taxonomy): domain Bacteria; phylum Bacteroidota; class Bacteroidia; order Chitinophagales; family Saprospiraceae; genus JAHDHB01. Next base: position 4,413 of record JAHDHB010000092.1, read on the forward strand.
AAAAACTTACTATTGTTTGCTTACTCTTGTTCGGGTTTAGTTGTGTTTTTGCTCAAAAAGATAAGGAACCGACCAAGTTGACGCGAACGTCAAACGACATGAACGATGTTGAATTGCTAGATAAGAATTTCAATATTCGCAACGTTAGCATGGACAGGGTCTTCTATATAGAGTACAAAAATGACTCTATGACGATGAAGGAGATCGATCCAAATTCACCAACAGTATCATCTCAAGAAAATCAAAATTCGGGCATCCAACAAGCAAGTAAACCTGTACAAAAGGTTGCTGCCCCAACTCCTCGTGCTTCCTCTTCCTCTACTAGAAGCGGCAACTACCCGACAGCAAAAAAATCTAAAAAAATTAAGTATAAACGCATACGCCTAAAAAAACGAAAGCGTGTTCCGCAAAGGCGTAAACGGAAGTGCTATCGGTTTTAAGTCTAGTGGTAATTGACCATGCTCTTTCTATTTCTTTCAGTTGAAAATGTTCTTTTTGGTGTATTTTACAGCGTAGCAAACAAAATTCATAGTAACTTCGTACATCTGTAGGAATATCATACCCTTTGTTATTTTTGAGCAAAAATAACACCCTAGTGCTTCAAGAACTACATAAATACTAGGTTTAGGCGAAGTGATTTTTTGATTGTTCAAGGCGGTAAAACCGGAGTTTAGCCGTAGCTAAATGAGGATTTTACCAACGCAGAACAGTCAAAAAAGGACGAGTCTAAGCTAGTAGGTATTTAGTTCTTGAAGCACTAGATATTGGTTATGAGGACAATTCGCAATTCATCACTCTTAATTTGCGATTTACAGCACAGTGTTCCATCATTTCAGGAAAAACTATAGAATTTGACAATTAATAACTTAAATAAAAGGCCACTCCTTGTACTTATAGCCCTAGTTCTATTAGCGGGGTGGTGCTGTAGAGGAGGGAATAAAACGACGCATACACCCAACCAAAAATCATTTTCCTTACCTTACCAACTCCAAGAGCCTTCTCAAACGTTCAAACTGCCCAATAAATTGGTCGAAATCTCAGGATTGTCCGTGATAAATGAGACGAAATTGGCTTGCATACAAGATGAAAAGGCTAATATTTATGTCTATGACTTAGCAGCAAAGAAGGTCGTACAAAAGATAGACTTTGGAAAAAATAATGATTATGAAGGAATCGCCGTCGTTGATAGTACGGCATACATTCTACGCTATGATGGAAATATTTATGAAATACAACATTTCCTGAAGGATTCCTTAAAAACACAGGTCAAACATAAGTCTTGGCTTAGTAAAGAATTTGATACCGAGGGGCTTTGCTTAGACCCGACTAAAAATCGACTGCTCATTGCTTGTAAAGGAAAAGGGAAAAATAAACATAAAAAAAGGGGAAAACGAGATATATTTGCCTTTGATTTGAAAAAGAAGACTTTTACGACAGGGGCGGTCTATTCGATTAGCTGGGAAGCTGTCCAAGCCTATTTTGAAGGCCAAGAGGAGCTTACCCTACTTGAGCAGTATAGGCTATCTTCTGGTCGAGACACGCCCTTCAATCCTTCTGGAATTGCGGTACACCCTATTACAAACGAGGTTTATGTACTGTCAGGTTTTACTAGGATGTTGGCGGTACTATCGCCAATGTCGGGCAAGCTTCTGCACGTAGAGTTGCTTGCACCAAGGCTATTTCCACAACCAGAAGGTTTATCTTTTTTTCCAAACGGGAACCTACTAATTTCTTCTGAAGGAAATGGTTCTAAAGGAGTCATTCACCTATTTTCTACTAAATAAAACCGCCCAATATGCAGATATTTACACTTAAAGATCACGACTTTATAGAATTAAATCGCCTCCTGAAAAGAATGAATCTTGTCAATTCTGGCGGTGAAGCTAAAATCCTTATCCAAGATGGAGAGGTCCGCGTTAATGGCTTAGTGGAAACACGCGTCCGAAAAAAATTGAGGGCAGGTGTGCGAGTTGATTTTCGTGGACAAACGGTACTTGTGGAGTAAACGGACTTGCGTTAATAAACAGGTAATTTGAAAGCATCTAGTACAATGGCGGCAGAGCTGCTTTTGGCTATTCGCAATTGGCTCTTAGCTTTTGGCAAATTCCTTCGGAATTTTGGTTTTTCTATGAGAAGCGTCACGCGGTGTACTAGTGAAGGCGGTAGGCTTACCAATTTCTCCCTGCGGTCGAGCTTGGAAGTTTTTAACGAGATTGAGAAAATAGACGAGAAGAAGTCAAGGCGTTATATTTCAAGGATAGCTGTTCGTTAACTAGAATTCAACATTGACAAATAAAAATTTGATAATCAAACTAATACAATGCAATTAAGCAGAATAATTTAGCTTTAATGCAATTTTAAGAATAAAAAAAGTGCTTTTATTTTCAATTTTTTAAGCGTCTACACTTGAAAAAATGCCTAATAATCCAGCTTTTTTTATACCTTGCTGTTTGATTCGTATTCTTTGCCTCCAAATACATCAACTAAAGTATTAATTTAAATGTTAGGAATTACGAATTTCAAGTTGGTCGTCAGAATAATTCTAACGACGGGGATTTTCAACTCCAAATCTGCAATTTTTTCGCAGAATCAACTTTTACGCAATTAATTTCAAAGAAATATTGTAGGCTCCGAAGGGGCTATGCTGAAATGACAACACGTACTGTAGTTTCTTTGAATAAACGATAATGAAAAACATGCAGAAAATAACGGCAGCAATCACTGGAGTCCAAGCATGGTTGCCAGAGTACATTCTTAGCAACAAGGAATTGGAGACCATGGTCGATACCTCCGACGAGTGGATTCGTTCACGTACAGGAATATTGGAGCGGCGGATTTTGAAGGGAGAAGGAAAGGGAACTTCTGACATAGGAGCAGGAGCCGTAAAAGGTTTATTGGAAAAAACGGGCACGGCACCGGAAGAAATCGATCTCCTTATTTGTGCTACTTGTACGCCTGATATGCAGTTTCCAGCCACCGCCAATATCATCAGCGATAAAGTTGGTGCTGTTAATGCCTTTGGCTATGATATCAATGCCGCCTGTTCTGGTTTTATTTATGCCTTAACTACTGCCGCAAAATTCGTTGAATCAGGTACACACAAGAAGGTTATTGTCGTTGGTGCAGATAAAATGTCCTCTATTATTGATTATACAGACCGCCGTACTTGTGTGATTTTTGGTGATGGAGGAGGGGCCGTGCTCCTTGAACCTTGCCAAGAAGAAGGCCTTGGGATTCAAGATGCTATACTCGAAAGCGATGGCTCTGGGCGTGCTTATCTCCACCAGAAGGCAGGTGGCTCCGTCAAACCAGCAAGCGCGGAAACTGTAGCAGCACGAGAACATTATGTTTTTCAAGATGGGCGTCCTGTTTTTAAAGCCGCTGTAAAAAATATGTCTTCTGCTGTCAGTCGAATTCTTAAACGTAATGACTTAACGGGAGAAGCGCTAACTTGGCTTATTCCTCATCAAGCTAATCTTCGTATTTTGGATGCCGTAGCATCTCATGCAAACATCTCGAAGGAAAAAGTAGTTATAAACATTCAAAAATACGGCAATACCACTAGTGGAACTATCCCTATTTGTCTTTGGGAATGGGAAGATAGGTTCAATAAAGGTGACGATATTATCTTGACTGCCTTTGGTGGTGGTTTTACTTGGGGCGCTATGTACTTGAAATGGGCTTATTGAGTGTGTGTTGGAGTGAGAGAGTGTGTGTGTTGGAGTGAGAGAGAGAGTGTGTGTGTGTGTGGATAGGAGAGAATGTGTATAGATTCTGGCAAAGAACTATTGAGTTTACTCCGAGAAGTAGGAATTAATGAAAAAATACGATTTATGCAGCAATTATCGGTTTGCAAAAGCAATAGGAAGCTATCGGGTGTTCGCAAGAGAAGGCGGTAGGCTTCGAGGTTCTATAGCAAGGGGTTGAACCCCTTGGTTCGTAAAATAAGCCACTAAGTTTTGCCCAAAATAGGCAAGAGAACACTCCTTAGTTACTAAAAACATGTTTTTTATGTCAAACCAAGAACTGCTGCGATTTATGAGATATGATGTAGGAGCCCCTCATTACGTAACCTACTATTTGCTAGCAAATAATAAACATCATACTTCTTAAATCTTACATCTTATTTTGAAGAGGAACCTTTCTGGAGTACCCTCACTATTTTAATAGAGGTTACATTTTTTGACTTGAAGTAAACTATTCAAGTTGAACCAATGTTCCCCTTCACGATAAAAATTAATATCTTTGTGCGAATTTTAAATCGGCAGAAGCCGAGAAAAGAAGGCTCCTAAGTCGTAGATCAGCAAACTCGACCGAAAAAGCTTTCCTCTTAAACTAAAACTTCTTATAAAATGGCTAATACCTCGGATATCAAAAAGGGATTATGTATCAATTACAACCATGATACTTATTCTATTGTAGAATTCCAACATGTTAAACCAGGAAAAGGAAATGCCTTTGTACGTACTAAATTGAAAAGTTTGACAACAGGTCGAGTTATTGATAATACTTTTCCTGCTGGTCATAAGATCGATGTCGTTCGTGTAGAACGTCGCGTGTTTCAATTCCTCTATGCCGATGATTCGGGTTTTCATTTTATGGACAAGGAAACTTATGAGCAAGTTAGCCTCCAAGAAGCGATGCTTCCCAACCCTAAATTACTTAAGGAAGGGACTGATGTGGACATCCTCTACGATGCTAAGAAAGAGACTCCTCTAACGATGGAAATGGCTCAATATGTAGAACTTAAGATTACTTACACAGAGCCTGGCCTTCGTGGAGATACCGCTTCTACCAATGTGACTAAACCTGCAACGGTAGAAACTGGCGCTACGGTCAAAGTACCTTTATTTGTGAATGAAGGCGATCTTATAAAGGTCGAAACGGCTACAGGGGAATACAAAGAACGTGTGAAGGCTACTAAAAAGTAACCCAAATTCACTATACATTTTATTTAAGAATGATTACTTATTAACGGATTTTAGATATTCTTTTTTGCAAAGAAACGTCTTTTTGCTTAAAAATGAGAATCAAAATTTAGCCTTAAGCCTTTTGTGAAATTTTCGTCCCTAACAGGGCAAAATGCAAAGCAAAAAAAGAGACCGATTTTTACAAAAAAGGCTCTACCTCTGCCGGCTTAAACTATTAAAAATTACGGTTCTTTAAGTAGTTGTTTTTTCTTTTTATATATCATAGACGACAATAAAATCATACTATGGATCTGAAGGAACTTCAAGAGCTCATCACGCTCATATCAGAGTCAAACCTTGCGGAATTCAAGTTGGAAGAAGGAGATATGAAACTCTCCATTCGCACCAAACACTATATAACCTCCAAGGTAGTCCCACAAATAGCTGCGGCACCAATGATGCCCATGCCCACACCTGTCCAATCCTTTGCTCAACCGATGGCAGAGCCTGCCGCTCCTGTACAAAAAAGCGAGGATAGAGATACTGGAAGTACAGAAGAAAGCAACGATTATGTAGAAATTGTTTCTCCAATGGTAGGAACCTTCTACCGCCAATCAGCACCAGACAAACCGCCTTTTGTAAAGGTTGGTGACTCTATTTCTTCAAGTTCCGTAGTCTGTATCGTAGAAGCAATGAAGCTTTTCAATGAAATAGAAGCAGAGGTAAGCGGGCGTATTGTGAAGATATTGATAGACGATGCCACACCTGTTGAATATGGACAAGTGCTTTTCCTTGTCGATCCTAAAGGCTAATTTACCCTAAGAGAATTTCCTAAATGCTTGTCATAGGCGGCTCCTACCAAGTTATATACTTGGATGAAAGATGCATTTACTAAAGGAAAGTGCTTTGTAACACAAGAGAAATCGTTTGTCTAGATTTGGCAAAACTTTATTATGAACTCAGCAGAATACGTTCTGCTTGTCAACTCATTTACACCTCACTTGCTATTGCAGAGCACTCACAATTTAGCAGTTTTGCTGAAGTTAGGAGTTGTACGCTAAGTCAGTTTTTGTTCCTTAACTTAAGATTTGTTCAAGCAAACCTTAGTTACTTTATCATTCGTGATAGATTATGGTAGAAAATATAAGAAAAATAACAAAAGTACTTATCGCCAATCGAGGAGAAATTGCTCTTCGAATAATCCGCACCTGTCGGGAAATGGGGATAAAGACCGTAGCTGTTTATTCCACAGCGGATAGAGATAGCCTACATGTTCGATTTGCAGATGAAGCCGTATGCATTGGGCCTCCTAGCTCTACGGAATCGTACCTAAAAATGGCCAATATCATGGCAGCGGTAGAGATTACCAATGCAGATGCCGTACACCCGGGGTATGGTTTCTTGGCTGAAAATGCCGAATTTGCTGAAATCTGTACCGAATATGGCGTAAAATTCATCGGCCCAACGCCTGAGATGATACGTAAAATGGGCGACAAAATCACCGCTAAAGATACAATGATCAAAGCGGGTGTTCCTGTCGTGCCAGGCTCTGAAGGCCTCCTTAAAAGCGTAAAGCAAGGACTAAAAATAGCCGAGGAAATCGGCTATCCAGTCATCTTAAAAGCAACAGCAGGTGGTGGTGGTAGAGGAATGCGGATTGTTTGGGAACCTGAAGAGTTTGAAGATAATTGGGATTTGGCTAGAAATGAAGCAGGAGCTGCCTTTGGAAATGACGGCATCTATGTGGAAAAATTCATCGAAGAACCTAGGCATATTGAAATCCAAATCGCTGGGGATCAATATGGTCGTGTCTGCCATCTTTCTGAGCGTGATTGTTCCATTCAACGACGTCACCAAAAATTGGTGGAGGAATCTCCTTCTCCTTTTGTGGACCAAGATCTTCGACAACGAATGGGCGACGCTGCCATCCTTGCAGGAACAGCCATCAACTACGAAGGTGTAGGAACGGTAGAGTTCTTAGTCGATAAATACAAGAATTTCTACTTCATGGAAATGAACACACGAATTCAAGTAGAACACACGGTAACTGAAGAAGTTATTGACTACGACCTCATCAAGGAGCAAATCAAAATTGCACAAGGAATCGCCATTTCTGGCCTCAATTATATTCCGAATATGCACGCCATGGAATGCCGGATTAACGCGGAAGATCCTTACAACGATTTCCGTCCTTGTCCTGGCAAAATCAATTCATTTCATAGCGCAAAAGGGCATGGTGTCCGAGTAGACACGCATGTTTACGCAGGTTACACCGTTTCTCCTTATTACGACTCTATGATAGCCAAGCTTATCTGTAAAGCTCAAACGCGTGATGAATGCATCAGCAAAATGCAACGTGCGCTAGATGAGTTTATCGTAGAAGGCATTAAAACGACTGTTCCTTTCCACCAAAAATTGCTCAGAGATCCCGATTTCCGTAAAGGAAATTTTCACACCGGCTTCTTGAACACTTTCGACATGGGAGAGGAAGAAGAACTTTAATTTCTCACCAGTGAAATTCTGCGCAAAAATGGCAGGATTTAAAAAATGTTTTTTGATTTTACTCAATTTTGTACCTCTTGTAGAGGGTAGTGAGTAAAAGGTAGAGGGATTCTCCGTCATTAAGTTGTCGATTTTTCTTCGAAAAATCAGGTCGTTATTACGCTAATCCCGATAGCTATCGCGGATTCTACTCCCGATAGCTATCGCGGACTACAATGTAGTGGCTCCGCCACATTATGAAATATGAAAAACACATTTTACTTCATATTTCGTACATCTTACATCATTGTGTTATTGTTTGCAAAAGAGCCATGAAGATCATGCCCATTTTCATATGCGGAGAAACATCGACACACTCATCTTCCACTGTCCATTCCCTAGGATCATTCTCCCAATCTTGGTAAAAATATAAGCTGCCGTATTGGCGACTATTCATCAACCATTCATTCATCTGATTTCCCCATCTTGGCTTAATCTCTAGGGACATCGAATTATCCGTCAATCTCCATTCTCTCAAATTATTGGGCCAGATAGGACGAGCAGAAATAAGCTCTCCATTACTTCCTCGAATTTCCCATTGGCTCGGGTCTCCTTTCCATTTCATGCGTATCGTCCCATAGAGTTCTCCCGAAAGCTCGTATTTCCATTCCGTGAAATCTCCTCGCCAAGTCGTCCGCAATTCTCCCTCAAGACTATCAACATACACCTTCCATTCTTCAAAATCATCACTCCAAACACTCCCTAAACCAAGAAATTGCTGAGCCATTAAAGTGCTAGAGACCGAAATCAACAAGAAAAAGCTAAAGAGGAACCGCATAAGCGCTAGATTTAAATGAGAAATACATTCCTACATGTGCAAAAAGCATTCCCGAATGCAAAAAAATAACCTGCACTATCCATAAATAATGCAGGTTATTAAGAGCTTTAACAGCCCTGTGGAAAATTACAAGCCGAATTAAAACGGCAAATCATCCGTATTTTCAGAAAACGGCTCATCGGCAGCCGAAGGGAAATCAGTAGGATTCTTAAATGCTTTTTTTGAAGCTGCTGGTGTAGCAGCAGCAGCAGCAGCCGTTTCTACACGCCAAGCATCTAAATTGGTAAAGTAAATAACATCACCATTCGGTTTGGTATATTCTCTACCTGAAATATTAAAAGAAAGCTTCAACTCATCGCCTTCATTAACTGAATCAATCAAGGAAACTCTATCCTTAAGCAACTGAAACTTAATCAACTGAGGATAAGAACCATCTTGTACTTCCAAAACAAACTCGCGCTTCTTAAAGGTTTCGCTGATTTTGTTGGTGTCAAATTTTTTGTAAAGCTTTCCGCTTATCTCGAAACTCATAATCGTAATAAATTGATAAAACTGAAAATTAGAGCAATTGTAAATCAAGCACAAGTTACGAATTATATCCCAAAGCCTATACCTCTTTTAATACCTAAATCATTGTAAATCTTTGAACGGCATCATTTCCCCGATTTTACCCGACGAGTGAACTCTATTTCATTTATTTTTTAACCTAGGTAAGACAATGGCGGGCAAAGCCGCAGTTTTTTCGAAGGTTGAAAGTTTACGTTTTTCATGCCTAATAAAAAAAGCCACCTTTTTCAAGATGGCTTCCTAGTTTTATATTGTTCTGGTATTGAAAACGAACAACAACAATCAAAGTTTATAAATATCAGTAGGAGTTTCAATTAATAACGCTCGTCTACCTTTTACGGCAATAGCCGACCTCAACAATTGCGGATTTCGAATAAGAATATTCAACCAATCTTCATCATCAAACTCACTTCCTCGGATGTTCGCTTGATAATAAGGGTCAGCCTTATTCAACATTTCTTTAGGATGCATGCCCAACATATCCAAAATACCTCTCATTTGTGTTCCTGTTGCTGGTTGACGATCAAAAGGAATCGACCTCACATGCGGAGTTATACTTTGGGCATAAGCCACCGTTTTTTTATCCACACTAGAACTGGGGTTATACAGAATCAATATTTCATTTTCATGTACCCTCATAATATTAGGTTTTAAGTATTCCTTGCAAGCAAGATAAGCGATTTTAAGCAATAAAACAAGCAATAACAATTGAAAATCAAACTTTTCAGAAGAAAATCGAAATATTCTTAGTTAGATTGTGATGTGTAAAAAAGTTCCTAAATTGTTTTTAGCGAACACTTATCTTCTTGTAATTGTAGGTACAACTGCAAATTTTCAATTTTTTTCTCGGGTAAATATGTGACAACAAAAAACATGTTTTAAGACTTAAGTTGCCATACAAATTTTCAACTAAAACTTAAAAATTGGGTTTTAAGATGATTGATTCGGTCTAAAAAACTAGGAAACAGCGTAATGCTAAGGAAAAGAGCTCTTTTCGGTCAAGCACCAAAATAGAAGAGCAAGTATGCGCTACATCAGTAAAAGTCAGCCCTACAAAAAAAACTTGACCTTTAGGCTTTTGTGTATTCTGAAATTTATCGTAATTTTGTGGTCTATTTATAATCAGCACATGCTGAAAGCTGGCTCAAAACTGTAGTACATCTATCTTTGATGGGAGTCGATTTTGGGCATAAAAAAAGCGGCTCCGTAAACGAAGCCGCCAAATTCTCGTTGCGAAAAAAAATTGCGTTATAACCCTTTTAACTAACCTTTAGAAAACAACGAGTTGAGTTTGTATTTAATTTTCAAAAACTATACCAACTTTGTTTACTAAGATAAACGTTTATCAGCTCATTTTGTTGTGGCTATCCCTCATTTTCCTTGTCACTTCTTGCCATATTGGCCGAAAGACAAGCACTTCAAAAGCCAAGCACACGGCTAGCCCCAAGCTGGAAGTCAAGGAATTAAACGCAAGAAAAGATATTGCGGATTATTGCAAAACGTGCCTAGGCATAGGCTATAAATATGCAGGAAAAGATCGAAATGGCTTCGATTGTTCAGGCTTTACTTCTTATGTCCTCCGACAAAATGACATTGAAATAGCAGGAAGTTCTAGGAGCCAAGCCCTACAAGGCACCAAAATCCCCATCAGTAAAGTCCAAGCAGGTGATTTACTCTTTTTCGGAGAAAGCGGAAAAATTTCCCACGTTGCTCTAGTTGTAGACAATACTTCGGAAGGAATTATGGTGGTTCATAGCACCTCCTCTAAAGGCGTGATCCTACAAAATATCTCCCAATCCTCCTATTGGAAATCCAGATTACTCTTTGCTAGGGATGTTATTGGAGAGTAGAGAGTAGAGAGTAGAGAGTAGAGAGTAGAGAGTAGAGAGTAGAGAG
>JAHDHB010000093.1 GCA_020631545.1 Saprospiraceae bacterium
TTCTCTTCCATCACCAACTACCTAGCTTCAGGATGGGTTTATGATGATGCAACAGGCCCTTACTCTAATACCAATGTACAATGGAGTGTAGTGCCGCCTTTAGGATCTACTATTCCATTAGGTTCGACCCCACTACCCATTTTCTGCTTGAATGGTTATACGACTAGCCCACAAGAGGTGGTTTTCAAGTGGATGGCTATTGATGGTACAGTTTGTCTAGACACGCTTGTTTTCGACTGTCCACCACCTCCACCGCCAGTTGAGTGTGCTGACTTGATAACCAACTCCATAGAATGTAATGAAGATGGTACGTTTGCCTTCGATTTTTCCGTATTTAATGCTAGTGCTCAGACGATAAACGGGGTTAATTTTCACACCTTTTCGCCTGCTGGAGTAACTTTTAGCCCAAATCCTGTTGGACTTGGAAGTGTATCGCCAAGTACAAGCTCCTTGCCTCAAACACTCAATATTAGTGGCCCCGATGCAGTGCCTGGAGCTACGATATGTTTTAAAATGACGGTTCATGATTATGACTCTTCAGGGAATCCGCTTTTCTGTTGTACCCCTGATACCACCTATTGCATTACCTTGCCGGCATGTGGTTGTGACAATAATATGGTGCTAAATCCTGACTTTACGCCAACCTATAATTATGTGACTACTCCAGGCGATTGGAATGTTTGTACAGGCTCGCCACAACATCAACTAGGAGATGGATGTAATGAAAATGGGAGTGCCCAAATGTGGGGGAATCAACTCGTAGGTGAATCTATCCAACAATTAATGACGTTTAGCCCGACCGAAACCTACCGTATTTCCTTCTGTGCCAGATGGATGGATAACAACCCCGATTTACCTCCTGTTGTTCGCGTTCAGGTAAAAGGAATGAATGGCTCTTGTGGCTATGATTGTCCAGGAGGTACTTGTGAAATCATTGGTTTAGCTCCTGCTATGCCTGCTGGTCTGCCCAATACTTGGACAACATATACCTTACCCGATTGGACGCCTAGTACCAGCTTTGATCGTATCGTTATTCAGCCTCACAATGATTTTGCTATTAGCAACGGTGGGTTCGTTTCATGGATTCGAGTCGATGATGTTTGTATAGAACGAGTGGATACGCAAACCGATCCTTGTGAAGATATGGAGGTGAAAAACGATGCTTATAAACTTCAACCACTTCAATCAACCTTGATCGATATTACCGCAAATGATAGTGGTTCTAGTTCACAGTGCCCCATAGATCCTTGTTCTGTAACCATCGTAACACCACCAACGTACGGAAATGTAACTATTGGAACCTCAGGTTCTTGTAATGTTGCTTATTCGCCATTCAACAATCCAGTACGATCTGATTATTTTGACTATCGGGTTTGTGATGTTTGTGGCTGCTGTGATACAGCGAGGGTTTACATCAATAGACGACCTATTATTATATGGGATACAGAGGCCGTAATCATGAATTTACCAACACCACTTTTCCCGCTAGTCAATGATACAGGAGGTCAAGGAGAAGAGCTCGATCCTTGTATGTTAGAGCCTATGAGTCAGCCTTCAAATGGCCAATTGAGCTTGGATGCGAATTGTGGCTTGACTTATACGCCGAATACGGAGTTTGAGGGCACAGACTCCTTCATTTATCAAGTTTGCGATAATGATGGTTTGTGTGATACTGGAGCGATGATCTTAAACGTAGAACCTTTATTAGTCGATATTAATATCCAAGTAATCCTAGAAGGAGCTTTCAACGCTTCTACAGGGATGATGAATGATAATCTTCGTGAGCAAGGTTGGCTACCTATGGAAGAACCGTATACCGATTTAGGTTTTGAGCGAAGTCTTAGTGCCGGAGGAGAAGTGATGACCCAAGAAGTACTATTTACTGAAGGGCCTACCGCTATTGTGGATTGGGTGCTTGTTGAGTTGAGAGATGCCAACGATCCTTCCATCCTATTGAATACCCAAGCAGCACTCGTCCGACGAGATGGGCAAGTCGTTGATACAGAAGGAAATTGGCCACTACGGATAAGGATGCCCAATCCTGAACAAAACGCCTATCAAGTAGCTCTAAGACATCGTAACCATTTGGATGTCATGGCGCTTGCCCAATGCAATTGTTGTGATGAAGATTGTGACTTAAATTTCAAAGACCTAGCTATTCAAGGACAAGCATTACTAGGAGATGGAACCAGTTATGGGATGCGTTCAGGAGATGCAACAGGAGATAGCTCCGTCAATTCTGCTGACCGTGCAGAGACTTGGAATGAGCGTAATCAAATTGGCTATTTGACGGCAGATGTCACGATGGATGGTGCTGTGAATTCTGCGGATCGAGCCACGACCTGGAATCATAGAAATTCATCATCTATACTGCCATAAAAAGGTTGGTTATGAGATTTTAATAAGCGTGGTAGTTCAGCAATGTCTACCACGCTTGTTTTTTGTGCCTTACAAACTTGTATTTAGTTTTATGCATGTGATTTTGCTTGAAGTTAAGATATAGATAACCAAGCTAATTGGCGGTTTTATAGCGAAAAAACAACTTTACGTTTTATAAAAGTCGATTTTGCTCTTATTCAAGAACTCGAAAAAGAGCTTGATTTTAGCTATGTAGTTGATTAATAACGTATAAAAAGAAAGCATTCAAAAGAAAAGAGTGAAAAATAATTTTACATCGACTTACTTATGTCAAAAATACTTCAAATTTAGATTGGGATTACGTGCGGAATTTTGTACTTTTTGGAGGTAAATCAATTAAATGCCAAGATGCTGACAGTTTTAGCTTGACAGGACACTGGCTACCCAAACATTTTTGCACGACCCAACATGAAAAACCTAAGCTACCTTATATCGGCAATGACTTTACTCCTAGCAAGTTGTCATACCGAGCAAGCCGTTCCCTTACATTTCGTAGGAAAAATCGGTGAAAAATATACGGCTGAAATTCTCCTTGAAAAAACTGGAGATGAACTAGCTGGACAATTTAAATACATCGACTTAAATAAAGAACCGATTAACCTCAGAGGAAATCAGGAATTTGAAACTATTCGGCTGGAAGAGTTTGATAATCAAGGTGATGTGTCAGGTGTTTTTATAGGGCGCTTGCGAGGAACTGCCTATAAAGGATTGTGGAAAGATCCTGTTAGTGGAATCTCTGCTCCCTTCAATTTTAAGCTAACCTCAGATCTTACACCATTAGAGAAAGAAGTAGAAGAACTTAATCCAAAACAAGAAGAAATTACAAAGACTATAGTTACGCCCAAGCCAGAAAAAAAACAAGAATTTGAGGAATTAAATGGAGAATTTTTACTGAAAGAACTTTTTGGATTTCAGGAAGTTGAAAACAAAAATACCGCCTTTTCTAAGGCTAGAGATAACAAAACAACCTTCGACACACTACTACAATACAATCAGTATGGAAAGGAGTATGCTTTAGCTTATTTTAGTAACTACGAACTTGGAGAAAACGATGAACCGATGGATTGCCACAGTTGTTCAGGCTATGTCAGCATTGCCAAATTCTTCAAGCAAGAAAATACTTGGCTACTAGAAAAATTTTCAAAAAACTGCAACTGTGGAGAAGGCAGTAATGGCGCTACCAATCCTCCAACTCGCCTAGTTTCCTTCAACGACGATTACCTCTTCCTTCAATCAAAAGCACATGATATAGGCCAAGGAATTACAGCAGGTTCTTTGAATTTGTTCAATATCAAAGATTTCAAACAAGCCGTATCCATTCCTACCGATGGAGAAAACAGTGGAGCCGTTTTCGAAAATCAAGAAACCTACGCCTTTGATTCCGTACTCGATTTCGCCATTTGCGATGATTTACCCTGCATTACAGTAGCCTATTCCGGCAGTAAACCCAAGGCAGATTACAGCAAAATCATCTATCTAAATCAACAAGTAACGACCTACATCTATGATACGACTAAAGAAGAATTCGTAGTAGCAGAGAATAATTGAGATAAGCGAAGCGGCAAAAGATAACTAAAGTCCATCCTTTGGCTGCGTAGCGACCTGTGAGACTTGCGGGAGGCATTCGTGTGTCTGCGAGTCTGAGAGGTCTTTGCGAGAGACTAGAGGGGGGTAAGCCAAAGCCAGATTGATACTCGCTCCCCCAAAAGACCTCTTAGACTCGCTCGTCCACTATGGCTCCCCACAAGTCTCACAGGTCGTCCGCCATTGACACCTGAGAAAAAATAACCCTATACTTCTTACCTCAAAGCTTAGTTTTATCCCATAAAATTTAGTATATTGAGATAATTTTAGAACCATTTCCTACCTCCTAACATTTGCTTAACTAAAAATCCTTAGCTTTAACTATCTGAAATGTTTCAGATCAACGAAGTTGAAATCCCGATAGCTATCGCGGATTGTCCTATGTCCTTTGTCAAACAGTCTTTTCAAAGCGACAGCGAAGAAAAATTATATCAAATTAACCACCATTTTTCACTATGAAATTAATCACTTTCCCCTTCTCTCGAACATCCATGATGGGATGGTTTGGGATGATCATGCTCCTTGTACTAGGAGGTTGTAAAAAGAAATCAGCAACCATCGAATACAAGGAAATGGATCCAGCCTATAGCTCCTATGTTTACGCCTACACCAGCGGCATCATTTCTAGAGCAGATCCGATTTTAATCAAGTTTAACGATATTGTTGTAGACTTGGAAAAAGCAGGTCAAAAATTACAAAGTAAACTTATCAGTTTTAGCCCATCACTTGACGGTACAGCCGTTTGGGAAGATGGCCGTACACTTAAGTTTATTCCTAGCGAACCCATGCCTTCGGGGACACGTTATGATGTCAATGTAAAATTAGGGAAAGTATATAAAGATGTTCCTTCCAATCTTAGCAACTTTGATTTTGCCTTCCACACCAAGCAGCAAAATTTCAATATTGAATTTGAAGGATTACATGCTCCTGAAGAAACAAATCTCGCTAAGCAACAATTGTTTGGAATGATTCGAACGGCAGATTTGGCAGACAATGAACAAGTAGAAGAAATGCTAGAATTTTATCAAAAAGGAAATAAAAATCTAGCTGTTACTTGGACACATACCAATAATCAACGTGACCACAAATTCATTGTCGATAAAGTCGTTAGAGGGGAAAGTGCAAGTGCTATCAATGCTTCTTGGAATGGAAAAAAGATAGGCGTTGACCAAAAAGATAAACGAGAATTAGAAGTACCAGCACTAGGTGATTTTAAAGTCATGGATGCTAAAGTAGTGCAAGAAAAAGAACAATACATCCTTGCCATTTTCTCCGATCCGCTCTTGAAGACACAGAACATGAAGGGCTTAGTAAAGATTTCGAACGGCAGTGACGATAATAGATATACCATAGATGGAAATCGACTCCGCATTTATACGCCTAGAAGAATTCAAGGAACACACGATATTACTTTCCTTCAAGGAATCAAAAACACCGCGAATTTCAACATGAAAAACAAGGGGGAATGGACACTTTCCTTTGAAGGGATCAAGCCCGGTGTTCGTTTAGTTGGAAAAGGCGTTATCCTTCCTGATAATAATGGACTTATCTTCCCATTCGAAGCGGTTAGCTTGAATTCTATTGATGTGGAAGTCTTTAAGATTTATCAAAATAATATCCTTCAATTCCTACAAAATAATGAATACGATGGTAGCTGGAATTTACGCCAAGTAGGCCGTGTCGTTCATCAACAAAAAGTCAATCTTACCGATTTAAATCCCAATGCAAAATACGAAACATGGAATCGTTATGCCTTGGACTTGAGCAATATGGTGGAAAAAGATCCCGCAGCGATTTATCAAGTCCGTTTAGGGTTTAAGAAAGATTATTCTTCTTACCCTTGTAATTCAGGGTCTTCTACTAGCTCGCCTGAGGATAACCTCGTTTTTCTAGAGCCAGAGAATGTGGATGAATATGGGGATATTATCAGCTTTTGGGATCAAGATCGTTGGTACTGGGATTATGAAGGCTATGAGTATCGTCATCGCGAAGATCCTTGCTATCCACCTTATTATACCACCAATAACTTTGTTCGTCGAAATGTTATCGGTTCGGATTTAGGAATCATTGCCAAGCGAGGGAATGACGGCTCCGCTTTTGTGGCCATATCCAACTTATTGACGACGGAACCCATTGCGGGAGCAAAAGTCGAATTTTATGATTTTCAACAACAATTAATTTCGTCCTTGACCACGGATTCCGATGGTGTTGTGATGACAGAATTGAAGAAAAAACCTTTCTTTGTCGTTGCACATAATGGCGCACAAAGAGGTTATCTAAAAATGGATGACGGGTCTTCCCTTTCCTTAAGTCGTTTCGATGTTGCTGGAAATAAGACTTTTAAAGGTATAAAAGGTTTCTTGTATGGAGAACGTGGTGTTTGGCGGCCTGGAGATTCGATTTACTTGACCTTCATCGTAGAAGACAAGCTAGGGAAACTGCCTAAAAATCATCCTGTTACCTTTGAATTTTACGATCCCAAAGGACAGCTACAACAAAAGACCACGCGAAGCCAGAATGTGAATAACATGTACAATTTCAGTACCGCCACAGCAGACGATGCACCAACAGGAAACTGGAATGCAAAATTGAAAGTGGGTGGTGCAAGCTTTAACAATACGGTCAAAGTAGAAACGGTAAAACCGAATCGCTTGAAAATTGATTTAGATTTTGGCAAGGAAGAATTGGCCATGGCTGATAAAAACCTGAATGGAAAGCTAAAAGTCAATTGGTTGCACGCCTGCCAAGGATGTACGCACAGAAATTAAGATGGAATTACGTTCCGTACGGACTAAGTTTTCGAAATATCCAGACCATATTTTTGATGATCCCTCTAGGCGTTTTGACGTTGACCCACAAACCATTTTTGATAAAAATGTCAATAGCGATGGCCGTGCAGAGGTGTCTAGCACCTTGGATGCCAATGAGTCAGCACCAGGGAAGTTAAAAGCTTTCTTCAATATCCGTGCTTTTGAGAAAGGAGGAAATTTCAGTACCGATAATTTCTCCATGACCTACCATCCTTATGATGCCTACGTTGGTATTCGAATTCCCAAGGGGAAATGGGGGCAGAAGGAAATGAAGATGAATAAGGACAATCGGATTGAATTTGCGGTAGTCGATAAAGATGGAAAACCGATTAAAAATCGTGAAGTAAATATTGGAATGTATCGTGTCAACTGGCGCTGGTGGTGGGATCGCTCCAATGAAAATGTAACGAACTACAGCAGCAGCACGCATTATGGCGCCAATGAAACAGCAACCGTCAAAACGAATAGCAAGGGCATCGCCACTTGGAATGTAAAACCGACGAATTGGGGACGTTACTTAGTAAGGGCTTGTGATTCAGAGACGGGGCATTGTACTGGAGATAAATTTTATGCGGGCTATCCTGATGGAGACGATGCTGCAAATCATAGAGATGGTGCTTCTATGCTGACCTTTGATTCAGACAAGGAGCTTTACGAAGTAGGGGAAACTATTAAACTTAATATCCCTACAAGCAACAAGGGAAAAGTGCTCGTTACGATTGAAAATGGGACGAAAGTCGTAGAAACGCGTTGGGCTGATGCAAAGAATGGTGAGACAAAAGTTACTTTTTATGCTACAGAAGCGATGGCGCCAACTATTTACGCCCACGTTGCACTCCTACAACCGCATGGACAAAAAGAAAATGACTTACCCATGCGTATGTATGGCGTTATTCCTATTCGAGTCGAAAATCCTGCTACGCGCTTAAAGCCGATCTTAGAAATGGCGGATGTTTTGAAGCCCGAAGAAACCTTCAAAGTAAAAGTGAAGGAAGAAAGCGGCAAAGCGATGGCTTATACGATAGCGATGGTGGATGATGGTTTATTAGATTTGACACGCTTCAAGACGCCAAACCCTTGGGATGCTTTCTATGCGCGTGAAGCCTTGGGTGTTACAACATGGGATATGTACGATTATGTGCTTGGTGCTTATGGTGGTGATTTAGAACGTATTTTAGCCGTCGGTGGTGATGGTGAGGCGAAACCGAAAGAAGGGCTGAAAGCTAATCGTTTCAAGCCTGTCGTGAAATTCCTAGGGCCTTTCTACTTGAAAAAGGGAGGCAAAGCCGAGCACGATATCGAAATGCCGAATTATGTGGGGTCTGTAAGGACTATGGTCGTAGCAGCCGATAGAGGTGCTTATGGTAATGCAGAAAAAACAACGCCTGTACGCCAACCTGTTATGGTGTTAGGAACCTTGCCGAGGGTGTTGAGTCCTACGGAAAAGGTAAAACTACCCGTTTCTGTATTCGCTATGGATAACAGCGTAAAAAATGTTTCCGTTAAGGTAGAAACTAATGAATTGATTGATATTGAAGGAATGAATGGCAAGACCATCACCTTCGATAAGCCTGGCGATCAAATGGTTGAATTTGATTTAAACGTCAAGGAAGCTGTTGGGATTGCTACCGTAAAAATAACCGCCACTAGCGGAAGCAATAAAGCTTATCAAGAAATTGAGCTAGATGTTCGAAATCCGAATCCATATGTAACGGATATAAAAAGCCAAGTCCTTGAAAAAGGAGAAAGCTGGGACGAGGAATTCAACCTTGTCGGTATGGACGGGACAAATACTGGAATCCTAGAAGTTTCGAATATTCCGCCTTTGAATCTAGGAGAACGAATGCAATACTTAATTCGCTATCCACACGGCTGTATTGAGCAAACCACCTCTTCTGGTTTTCCACAGCTTTATGTCAGTAAATTGTTGGAATTGAATGAAAAGCAGAAAGAGCAAGTACCTCAAAATATCCAAGCGACCATCAATCGCTTGAAATCTTTCCAAGTAGGTAGCGGTGGATTTGCTTACTGGCCAGGGAATAGCGACGCTTCGCATTGGGGCTCCAACTATGCTGGGCATTTCATCCTAGAGGCCGCAGAATTAGGCTATAATGTGCCGGAAAGTCTATTGGCGAATTGGAAGAAATACCAGAAAAGCGTAGCACGAAGTTGGACTGCTGCACGCGCGGACAACTGGTGGGGTAGGAGAGGCAATGCCGAGCTAGTACAAGCATATCGCCTCTATACTTTGGCTATGGCCAATGCTCCCGAACTAGGCGCTATGAATCGTTTACGAGAGCAAAAAGGCTTGTCGAATATCGCTCGTTGGAGTCTAGCCGCTGCTTATGCGAAGGCAGGAAAACCAGAGGTGGCGAAGAAGTTGATTAATGCTTTGCCGACAGAAGTGGAAGATTATAATGAGCTGTCCTACACTTACGGTTCTGGTTTGCGTGATCGTGCGATGATTCTAGAAACCTTGTTGCTCCTTGGTGAAAAGAAAAAGGCTGCTGAGGTAGCGAAGTCAATTTCAGAATCCTTGAGTGGAGGACGCTGGTACAGTACTCAAACTGTAGCGTACTGTCTGTTGGCTGTCGGTAAATTTGTAGGTGATAGCAACTTAAGCTCAGGCTTTAAATTCGCTTACAACATTGGCAATACAGGCAATGTAGATGCAGGCAGCGACCGCCCAATCTTCCAACGAGATTTTCAGCCTGATGACTTGAAAAGCAAGAAGATAAGCTTAAAGAATACTAGTGAAGGAATGCTCTACGTACGTGTAATTCTCACAGGTAAACCGCTTCTAGGTGACCAAACGGCTAACTCTAGTAAAATGGGGATGGAAATCGCTTACAAAAAGCTAAATGGCAATGCCTTAGATCCTTCTAGAATTGTTCAAGGAACGGATTTTATCGCAGAAGTAACCATCAAAAACCCAGGAGCTTACGGCAATTATCAAGAGATAGCGCTATCGCAAGTTTTCCCTTCTGGTTGGGAGATACACAATACTAGGATGAACAATATCTCAGGCTTCACTAACACCAATACGCCTGAATACCAAGATATTCGAGATGATAGGGTTTTGACGTATTTCGATATCCGAGAAGGCAAAAACCACATCTATCGAGTCCAACTTAACGCAGCCTATCAAGGAAAATACTACCTGCCAACGACGTATTGCGAGGCGATGTACGATAATTCCATCAATGCGCGGTTACCCGGGCAATGGGTGGAGATCGTCGCACCGACGACATTGTAGTAGGTCGCAAAACCGAAATTGCTTTCTGAAAAAATCCGTATGAACTACTTCATACGGATTTTTTTTGCAAGTAATGAAACCTTTTGATTAAACGCTCGTTTTATACAAGCAGAAGCAGAAATGATAGTGTGAATGCGACCATTGCAGGGAATATTTCTTCTTCTTTTTACTGGTATAGTTTGAAATGGAAAATTGATAAACCGAAATTTGGCCTAGTGATTTTGTCGCTAGGCTTTTTTTGTTTTTGGAGGACAAGACTGGGACTCGTAAGTTAGAACTAAAAAGAATTAGAAGGTATTGCTTGATAGCTAAAATCTAGTCACGGGTTGATTTTTGGGGCATATCGTCTCTCTTTGCTTAATTTTTTCATTCTTATTATTATCTGTAGACTTATTTTCAATCTTGAATGCCACCCAAGAAAAATATTTGGACTACACCTACTTCCTAGAGGGTAACCTTGATGTCATGCGCCCTGTTTACTTTTTTGCTTGTATTCTTTGATTATGGTGTTGACATTTTCGATTGTTAATCCTGTTATTTCAACGATATCTTCTGACGGCAATCCTTTTTTATGGCAGTTAATTACGATTTCTCTCTTTGTTTTATCAATCACAAATTTCATTTTTCCCCTTACATCCTGTTCAGCAATAGAGGCATTGTCGTAGGCGATTAACTCTTCTTTCTTCCAACTGTGTCTATCAGCATCTTTGTATGCCTCTCTAAGTCCTTCATCATCTACATTATCAGGAATAACGTCTAAATCTTCTGCATTCTTGATAAAGAAAACCCATTTTTCAATAAGTGTACTCAGGCTATCTACTTTAAGGTTGAATTTGTTCAACTCGATGAAAGTGAATTGAATATCCTTTAATTTATGTTCGTAAGTTTCTCTATTTAGAAGGATGTGATGAGATAAGTAGCTTTCGCTTTCAAAGTAGTCGAAATCCAATATTCCAACGAAATAGGGTTTTAATAAAGGGTATTTTTCTCCCCTATCTATTTGCATAGAATAATCTCGACAAGTATAATATTGAACTCTTTTATCAAAACCATCAACATCGGCTACTTGCATTTCCACCACAAATTGCTGTCCTTTTTCATCAATAGCTCGAACATCAATAATTGAGGCTTTTTCACCTACAACTCTTGGGAATTGATAAGGGTTTGCAATAGTAACGGACTTAATCTTACGACTTTCTTTTAATCTCAAAATCGCATTTAAAAATGAGATAAGAATCTTGGTCTTCTTCTCATTCCCAAATATTTTCCTAAAGGCAACATCATTTTTTATATCTGCAAATTTCATTTTTCTTTGTTTTTAGTCTGGTATTAACTCAAAATTACAAAGTTTTACCCATTAGATGATTTTTTGTCTTTGATTTTTTGTTTTTTTTGAAAGTGAATATTGATTTATGCATAGGCTAAATAAATGAAAGTTGGGAAAGTATAAAGAATCACTATTTTTATAGTGATGTGAGCATAAAAAACCATTATGCGCATAAAAGTGATAAAAAATAACCAAAAAAATCAAAGAAAATTTGCTTGGTATAAATAAAAGGACGATATTGCAGTAAATTTGAATGAATTACGTACAGAATTGTTTTGAAGGATAAGGTTTAGTTATAGACAAGAAAAATTATGCTAGCAAATTTAGATAATGAGGTTATATTTAAAAAGGTCTTCACCGACAAGGAGATTTTTGCTGGTTTTGTCAAGGACGTACTAGGCATAGAGATAACCAACTTCACGATAGAAACGGAAAAGCGATTTGAACCAAAGATTGGGCAAATCGACTTCAAATTAGATATTTTTGCAGAGAGTGAAGACGATAGAGTAGTTGTTGAGATTCAACGAATAGAATATGACTACAATTTTGACCGTTTTCTACATTATTTTTTGATGAGCATCGCTCAATTGCAGCGAAACTACGAAGCATACGGAATCGATAAAACAGTCTATGGGATCGTTGTAATGACCGCACCCTACACTATCAAAACTTCGGATAATAAACCTGTCAAAAACGAAGTGTTGATATCGAATTTGAATCCTAAAAGCTTAGATGGTGAAGAAGTGAGATTATTTAATCACCGCCTAGTATTCTTAAATGCTTATCACAAAGATAAAACGACTCCACCAGCGATAAGAGATTGGTTAGATTTGGTTTATCAATCCATTCATTCCCCCAAGGAGCCTGTGCTTAATACCAAAAACCCACTGATACAAAAAGCTGTAGAAATTATTGATGTAGATAATTTGACGCCTCTAGAAAGAGATTCAAGAAAACGTTCGGAAAGCACTAGAATAGCTAGAAGGATTAGGGATGATCTGAAAAAAGAAGAAGGCATGGAACAAGTAATTATTATGACGATAAAACAAGGTAAGACCGACCAAGAAATTGCCGAATTTACAGGATTACCAATTGAGAAGATACAGGAGATAAGGACAAAAATGTAATGGTTTTATTCGGTATGTGTTACATGCTTCCATTTTGTTGCTTTTTAACACGAGATTACAAGTAGAGGTATTGAATTACAGTTCGTTATAAAGGTTTTTTTAGGCCGTTTTTCCGATTAATGAAGGTAGACGTTGCTTACGCTCAATTCTCGCTAAAACGGTAACTCGTAATTCGTCATTCCTAATTCTTAACTAATGGCGTAGCCGTCTTGTGTTTTCGATAAATCCTACTGGAGTTTTGTAAGTTAAGTTTACCACACCTTCCACCAAGGACTATCTTCGTCCCCTTTATTTTGATTATCTCCTCCTTGAGATTTGGATGTATTATTACTTGGATCCACCTTCCCTAACCTTTTGGATACAGGGCGTTCATTATGATGTTGTTCTAGGATCGCATTGACTCGTGCAAGGAGAGGCGCACCTTTTGCAGGATCGATCATATAAACATAGCTGGCGTAACCTTGGATAGTATTCAAAATATGGCCATTGCCCCATGTTTTGCCTTCTATACCTGTCTGTTCGATTTGGTAGAGGGTAGCACGGAAATTTCGTAGTTTTTTACGTTGAATGCCAAGTTTGTCATTGACGATGACGCCCGTTACTTCTTTTCGAGACCCTGTCCGCATGATGTGGATTTTGTCAGGATGTACGGTGAAGCCTTCATCTTCAACGATTTGTTTAGCTTGCCAGAGTACACGGTTGACGTCTTTTATCTTTTGTCCTTTGGCGGAGAAAGTCATGTCATCAGCATAGCGCGTGTAGATATAATTTACCTTTTTTGCCATCCCTTCAAGACGCTTGTCAAGTCGGTAGCAAATAATGTTGGTGATGGCTGGACTCGTGGGCGCTCCTTGCGGTAGAAAGCGTTCGGACTTATCTATGAAATAGGTTTTACCATCCATAACGACTTCATCCACCTCGGGTTCTGTACAGATTAAGCCTAGGATCGTAGCAATTTGCTCCGAATAGCCCAATTTCTTGAACATTCCCTTAGTTCTACGATAAGAGATGGTAGGGAAAAAGTTTTTGACATCAATATTTACGACAATATCAGCTTGTAAATGTGGCCTAGCATTCGTTTTGATAGATCGATCTAAAGCAAAACCATGGGCAGCATCATGCAAGGGAACTTTATAAAGAATATGCTCTAAAATCCAATGCTGTACCGCTTTCAAACGAGGCATCGGAGCAGAAATAAGGCGTTTGCCTCCCGTCTTTTTGGCTAGATAGAAGCGTTTGTAATGGCTGACTGTGCTTGTTTTTCTACTAAAAGAAAGAAAGCGCAACTCGTTTAGCGAAATCCCAATTGCGGTAGCCAAAGCCAATGCATTTTCGAATACAGGAAGATTAAAATCCGTTAGCCTTTTGGTGTCACTTTCCGTTTTGCTAAGCCCAGCAGAAACTCCTTTTCCTAGAAAGACAATTTCTTCGGCTTGTTTTTTCTTCCATGCCTCTGCTTTGGCAATACGTTCTTTTTCACGGCGTTCTTTGTTTTCCTTTTGCTTGCGCTTGGATTCTTCCATGCGCTGCTTGGCCAATTCCTTGAGCAAGGCTTCCCTATTTCGGTATCGTCGTTGTTTAGCGAGTAGTTTATTCAATTCACGGGTCAAAGCACCATGCTCCTTGATAAGTTGCTCAGAAAGTGTGGGTTCCCCCCTTTCTTCTTCCCAAAAACCTAAACGGATCATTTCCGCCAAGATGTATTCATCCTTAGAAGATTCCTTGATTTTGTCGTAAAGTTCTTGCCGAGTTAAGTTGGCCATGGTGCTTGAGTTGGGGAGTCATGAGCAAAGGAGAACACGCAGGTTTTTGGGTTCCTTGAGTAGACCTCTTCGTTTTAGACTCCTAATATAAAAAATAAGCAGCGGCAAAACCTTCGTACATCCATAGGACTAGAGGAATCAACTCCAGTCTCCATAAACCCCATAGCACAATCAATTTTAGTCCCCTGACCAAATTCGCACCGTGATTGTGCTATGGGGTTCATGGAGACATTTGAAGATTGCGCTAGTGACGTCATGCTAAGTCATTCTACAAGAACGGTGATACACCGTTCGGGTTGCAAGGTTTTTGGTTCGCCGCTGCTTTTAAAATCGTGGAATAGGCCTTCGTACATCCATAGGACTAGAGGAATCAACTCCAGTCTCGATGAACCCTATAGCGTAATCAATTTTAGTCCCCTGACCAAATTTGCACCGTGATTGCGCTATAGGGTTCATCGAGACATATTGAAGATTCCGCTAGTGATGTCATGCTAAGTCATTCTACAAGAACGGCGATACACCGCTCGGTTTGCAAGGTCTTAGTCTATTCCACTTTTCTTTAGAACAATTAGAGGTGATATCTGATATCAGGCGTCTGGACAGTTATATAGATGCTCTGTTCGTGCTTGAATATCAACCTGTTTAATGTTCTTTATATCATTGGCCGTTTAACGTTTTAAACGGGATTATAGAATCAACTTAAAAGTTGAGTTGTTGTTATGTTTTATGTAAATAAGTTTAAAAATCAAGCTGTTAAAAACATTCTGACGTCAACTCCTAATTCCCCACTC
>JAHDHB010000094.1 GCA_020631545.1 Saprospiraceae bacterium
ACGTAAGAGAATTTACACCAGAATTGGTTTCATTCATTGACAATCCAGAAACTTTAGGAACAGAAAGAAATGGCTGTCAGGTCACCTATGTTGGCCCCTGGACTTCTTGTAGTGGCTGCCGTATTTTAGGTAGTTGCTTAGGTTGTTGTGGTGGCGGCTGTCTAGTAATTGTAACAGGTAGAGACTATTGTAGAAGTATTGTAACAACTTGCTCTTGTTATTCAGAAAGAACTACGGGAGGTTGCTAATATGATATCCCGTCTTTAAATAGAAAAGCTTTCTCCTTCTATTGTTGGGGAAAGCTTTTTTGAGATTAATTAAGCCCCCTCAATTCCCCGAGTAGGAGGAACCAAAATCATTTCTTTATAAGAAAGCACCGTTAAAAATCCACGATCATAAAAGTATTGACGAGTCAAGGCCTCTCCTTCTTGGCTAGTGGCCAAAACAAAGTCACCGCCCCATGCACCAAGCGATTTGATTTCGCCCCAAAAATCCCTGAAATACAAGGTTTTTGCTCTAGGAATCTCTAAGGTTCTTGCAATAACTTTTTCATGTTCCAATATAAGCTGTTCAAAAGAAGCGTAGTCCTTTGCTTCGACAATGGATTGAGAAATATTTGTGATAACAGGGAGTTGTTCAAGGAGTTGTGCGCCTTTACTTCGATATTGCTTTATGCCCTCTCTGCTGTTTTGTTTTTTACCTAAATGTACGAAATACAAGTTTTTATGAAAAGACGGATGAAAATCTATCGCTTGTACAAGTCGTTTTGGTTTTCTTTGATAAAAAATAGGTTTATCCATTCCTGCACAAGCAATGTCATAACCAGAACCCCCCATTGTTTCGTTAGAGAGTTCAAAAGGATTCACCTCCGCCCATTTGGCGATGCTGTGAATGAGGGTTGAGCTACTTCCCAAGCCCCAATCTCTGGGAAATTCTAAGTGGGTTTCTGCTTTTAAAGCTTTAGGATGCTTCAGGAAATCAGGATTCATTTCCCTGGCTTTGAGTAGTATATTTTGAAGGTTTTGAGCCGTTTTATCGTCAGTAGATTTCAGGATTTTAAGATCAGGAAGCGAATATTTCCCTTCAAACCAACAAGTGCCCTCTACGGTATAACTTTTCCAGATAAGTCCCTTTTGTTCAGACGCTTGTATTCTTAGTGTTTGACCGTACTTGGTAGGTAGTGCAAAGGCTAAAGCGCCATCTAAAACGAAGTATTCGCCAGTAAGGAGGAGTTTGCCGTTTGATCGTATATTGTACAAGGTTCGTGTTTATTACATGAATTAGAATAACGGACGAAATTGAAAATGTTCTGTTCGAAATGCTGTAGATTAACGGAAATGGAGGTCTTAAAAAACACGATTTCGTCCTTTCTGTAGCCCTTGATTTCAATCAGGGGAATCTGGACATGCATAACCGATTCCCCCGATTGAAATCGGGGGCTACAGAAAAAATTCAGGCGTCCTCGCCCCGATTTTTCAAGCGATAACGAAGAAAACGCCTTAGTAGACTTGCTTTTTTCTCGTTTCGGCTAAAAACTCTCTTACTGCTGTGAAAGACACTAAGTTATCATTGAAATACTCTACGGCAGCTTTGGTTTCTTCGTCTGTAGCTTTGAGATGAATAAGAATATTCATCAAATGCATTTTCATATGGCCGTGCTGGATTCCTGTCGTCGTCAAGGAGCGTAAGGCCGCAAAATTTTGAGCAAGGCCGACACTCACAATAATCTGCATAAGTTCCTGGGCATTAGGCTGTCCAAGGAGTTCCATTGACCGCTTGGCTAAGGGGTGGAGCGTCGTCAGGCCGCCTACCGTTCCAATAGCAATGGGGAAATCCATTTCAAAACGGAAGATACCATTTTTTATACTTGCTTGACTAAGACTGCGGTACTGTCCATCACGAGCGGCATAGGCATGACCACAAGATTCTACGGCTCTAAAGTCATTGCCGGTGGCTAATACTACGGCATCAATACCATTAAATATACCTTTATTATGCGTGACAGCTCTTTTCACGTCTTCTCTTGCGATGCGAACAGCTAGGACAAATTTTTCGGCAAACTCTTGAGCATCATGACTATTTTCAAACTTACCTAATTCGGTAACGGGACATTCTACCCAAGAACGAACTAGACAGCCAGGCGTGTAGTTGGATAGAATACTCATGATAATGCTCACATCGCGTCCTTGTTCCGAAAAATCGGGGTGTGTAGCCACAAATTGCCCCAAAATCTTAGCCCATTCTTCAAGAATAGAATTGATAAAATTGGCGCCCATGGAATCGCAGGTTTCAAAATCACCATCCAACTGATAATAACCAGGTTCCATGTCCGTTTTATCCAAAAGGCGAATAGCAAGAATTCCACCGCCTCTTTTTTGCATATTGGCCGTTATTTTTTGCGTACCAGCCACCAATTGCTTCTTCAATTCAAGAAAAGCAGCTTTCAATCGTTCTCCATCACCTTTCCACATAAAATGCACTTGCCCACTTTTCGTCGTTCCAATTATCTTCGTTTTGAACCCACCTCTCGTCATCCAAAACTTTGCCCCCGCTGATGCTGCCGCTACGACAGAACTTTCTTCAATAACCATTGGCACACAGTACGTTTTGCCATTGACTATAAAGTTTGGTGCAATCCCAAACGGTAAGTAATAATTGGATAAGGTATTCTCGCTGAATTCGTCAAAAATCTTTTGCTTTTCCTCTGAACTGTGCCAAAAACTCATTAACTCTCTAGTGACCTCTTCCGGATTGCGGAAAAAGTTTTCCACAACCCAGCGAAGTTTTTTGCGTTTGGAAAGTTTGGAAAATCCCGAAGCAGGTTTCATTATTGGCATCTGTTTTTGGAAGAAACCATTTGTTTAGCTCTTCCTTTTGGTTATTCTTCGTAAATGTATGTTTGTTTTTCTGTAACCCCCGATTTAAATCGGAGGTTACAGAAAAACAAGCACTTTGCGCTTTTTAAGTATTCTTCACACGAAGCAAAGCTTGTGCTAACTCTCGGCCTTGTACCTGAGCATCAACGTATTGATACAAGGCTTCATATTCACCCCGCGCATGTTTCAAAAAACTAGAAGCTTGGCCATAAATGGCATTCCCTTTTAGTTTATTAATAAAATAGTACCCATCCAAAAAATTCTTTATGCCTCCAGAGACTATAATCTCTTGGCATTGAATTTTTTCTCCGAGTTCTATAAAAAGTTCGTTACACAATTCCACCATTTCCTCCGCGCTATGTCCTACTAGGGCTAATTGACTGTAAATCGCCTGTTTTTGCTCATTCGTTCGTAACAATTCTACTTTGGCAAAATTAGTGCCGCCATTTGCTGCAAAGTCAATCGCTGCTAGCGGAAGTTGAAGCAATGCACGTAGGCTTTCCTTGCCCATCCCTTGCCCCACTTCCTTTACAATCAAAGGAATATTCGTTTTTTCTAAGACGGTTTGGATTGTTTGTAAAGGCGCTACCGCAAAGCGATCTCCTTCTGGCTGTAACCACTCTTGCAATGGATTGACATGGATAATCAAACCGTCAGCAGACAATTTATCTACCAAATCAACAAGCAAGTTAAGCTTTTTGTTCGCAATTAATTGCTCTATTTGTGCAATTCCTAGATTTGCAAAAAGCGGTAAGTCATCGCCTATAAGGTGACGAACATCAAAATCGGGCAGCGTATCATTCGTATATAATAATGAACGACAGGAACCTAAGCCCATGCCCATGCCAAAATCACGACAAGCACGAGCGAGATTGTGATTGATACGATTGGCCCATTCCGTTCCCCCTGTCATGCTAGAGACCCACAAGGGAAAATTCATCGTTTTTCCTAGAAAATTCACCTTCGGAAAATCCCCACGCCTAGGATGCGCAGCCAATAAGGGTTCATAATAGAACCGCTTATCCAACAACCCACTAGCAACTTGTGACTTGAACGCCAATTCGATATGATCCTTTTTACGAGAAAAGGCATTCGCGTCATTCTCCGCAAAAGATTGTTTGATGGTTTTGTCCGACAAATCGTATAGTTTTTCTAAGTTGACTTACAAAAGTAGGAAATATTGATGGAGATTTTATTTTTTGTGGGGAGAAAGTAACGTTGGCTTTAGCCGACAGGTTGCGTTTGTTTTAAACATAAAGAAAGGAAAACTTGTTTTTTGCTACACAAAACTTTATACAAACAACCTAAAGAAACATTTCTAAACCTCTAATAGTATCCATAGTTAAGGAATAAAATCAGTAATCGTTTTTTAGGATTTCCCACTTTAGTAAATGGTATTATATCCCTCAAGCATAAAGTTGCTTCTTGGGGAAAATATAGATATATTTGGGCATAAACTTAAAATATGCCTTCCGATATTATTATATATAACACCATAGATGGTAAAATTGCTGTTGCCTTGTATAGCAAAGAAGGTAAGGTTTGGCTTAATCAAAAGCAATTAGCTGAACTTTTTGAGATCTCTATACCTAACATCAGCATGCATATTAATAACACATTGCTAAACAAAGAATTAAACCCAAAAATCAGTTGTAAAAAAACTTAACAACTGCCTCCGATGGCAAGGAATACCCCGTCACATTCTACACTTTAGACATGGTTTTGGCTATAGGCTTTCGAGTGCGTAGTAAACGTGGTACGCAATTTCGAATCTGGGCAAATAATCATTTGAAGGAGTTCAATGATTATCGTTCAATAATCCCATATGTACTTCACAGCAAATAAGATAGTACAATTGCAAAGTCTTATGGAATTTATTAACTTTGGATGGATAAATGATACTAAAAAAAGGAGGACAGTCTTTTTGTAGGATTATTTCCAAGAAGAAAATTGAATTTAATTGACAGATGAGTAAGATCCGAATAAAAAATGTAGGCCCTATAAAAAGTGGTTTGGAAGCTAATGGAGGCTTTGTTGATTTTAAAGGTGTAACCATCTTTATAGGGAATCAAGGTAGTGGTAAAAGTACTATTGCTAAAGTTTATTCAACGATGAGCTGGATTGAAAAGGCTCTTGTTAGAGGTGATTTTACGGAAAGTTACTTGTCGCGATATAATAGATTTGAAAAACAGCTCACTTATCAGAATATAAGCAACTACTTAAGTGATGAATCAGAAATCGAATACATCGGCAAGGCTTATAGTTTCAAGTACATAAATAATAAACTGATAATCAACAAGAACAAACAACAAGGAAATTATAACTTCCCAAAGATAATGTACATTCCATCTGAGCGGAATTTCGTAAGTTCGGTGGATAGGCCTGATTTAGTAAAAAGACTTCCTCTTCCTTTATACACTTTCCTTGAAGAGTACGAAGATGCTAAACAAAACATTGAAGATGAGGTAATACTACCTTTAGACAATGTCAAATTTGAATATAGAAAACAAAATAAAAAATCTTGGTTAATAGGAGCTAATTATAAAATTGAACTATTAGAAGCTTCAAGTGGTTTTCAATCTGTTGTGCCTCTTTTTCTAGTTACCCAACACCTTACGAAAATCATCAAATCGAATGGAAATTCATCAAGAAGAGAAATTAGTGTTCATGAAGAAAAAAAGATAAGAAAAGAAATCGATAAAATATTAAGCAATAAAAGCATTTCGGATGATGTTAGGAGAGTCCTTTTAGAAAAATTATCTGCTAGGTTCAAGTATGCTTGTTTCAAAAACATTGTTGAAGAACCTGAACAAAACTTATATCCTACCTCTCAAAAAACTATACTATTCGAATTATTAAAGTCTAAAAACAATCTAGATAAAAACGAATTAGTCATTACTACGCATAGTCCATACATTATTAATTACTTAACGTTGGCTATTAAAGCCTTTTTCGTTAAAGAAAGAATTTTAAATTCTAAGGATCCGAAACATTTAATGGAAGAACTTTCTTTAATTGTTCCACTAGATGCTGTACTTAATCCTTCCTCCGTTGTAATATACCAACTTAGTAAAAATGGAACCATCGAGATATTAGATAATTACAGAGGCCTCCCTTCAGATGAAAATTATTTAAATAATTTTTTGACTGAATCGAATGAGTCTTTTGTGAATTTAATTGAAATAGAAGATAAATGTCAATAAATTTCTTAAAACCAAGCTGCCGTAGTACGTCTAATAGTTTAAAGTTTGGGCTATGTGACGACCCTCCTCCTGCAAAAAATCCAGCCTATATAATGGAAGGCAATCCTGACGAATGGATAGCAAAAGTTAATAACCTTAAGCAAGAGAATGTTGAATTCTATGCTATAGATAATTGTGTTAATGTAGTACGACCAGATGGGAAACCAAGAAAGTGTGATGGAGTTTTATTATACAACAATAACCTAATATTCGTTGAATTAAAATCTAGAAAAAGCAAAAAATGGTTTAAAGGAGGCAGAGAACAGATTACAACAACGATCAATCACTTCAAACTAAATCATAATATCGCTACCTATTCAAAAGTAAAAGCATATGTTTGCAACAACCTTAGGCCTTTGGCTCATACGGGACAAGCAGAAAACATTCAAAAATTCAAAGATGATACGGGGTATATTCTGAAAGGGAAGATGAATATAGATCTGGATTAATCCGAATAATAGAAAAACTCCTTAAACATTATTGTTCGTTTCTTACTGCGATTCCTTGCATATTATTCATTTTCTTAGTATCTTAGCCTATGAATATCCTAATCACCAATCATCGCACAACTATGAAAAGACTATTAATCTTTGGTTTTTGCTCCATTTTTGCTTCTTTTTGTTTTGCTCAGCTCAACAATAATGGGGCAAGTATTCATGTGAGTTCAGGTTCTTATATCTATACTGATTTAGATGTTAAGAATACAAGTTCGGGAACGTTGACAAATGACGGTACGATTACGACGACTAGTAATTTCTCGAACGAAACGAGTGCTACTTCTTCTGGCTCAGGCAATTATACTGTTTCAGGAGACTGGACGAATTCGGCTACCTTTACAGCCGATAATTCTACGGTGGTATTTGATGGCGCTACGGCTAGTAATATTACTTCTGGTAGCAATGCTTTTCATACCGTGGAGGTGAATAAAGACGCTGGTGTTGATGTCAACTTAGTTGACGATGCTTCAGTTTCCAATGCTTTAAACTTTACTTCGGATAATAATAAGGTCAATCTTGGAGCAAATAATCTGACGGTAGGAACAGCCGCTTCCATCTCTGGAGCCGATGCTACGGATTATATTGTGACAGGGAGTACAGGATATTTGAAAAAAGAACAACTTTCAGGAAGTTTCGATTTTCCTGTCGGCTATGATAATGCTACTTACAACCCAATATCGGTTACTCAAGCAGGTACCGCAGATAATTTGAGTGTTCGCTGCTTGCAAAATGTCCTAGAAAATGGGACTACAGGCACAGCCTTAACGGATGATGCCGCTGATGCTAGCTGGGAAGTATTGGAAGATGTAGCGGGCGGCTCAGATATAACGCTTACGGCTCAATGGGCGGCAAGCGACGAACTCGGCGTTTTCGACCGTACTTCTTCTACCATTTATCAATATGAAACATCTTGGACACCGGGCACTTTTGGTGCGGCTAGTGGTGCAGATCCTTACACGCAAACTCGCAGTGGAATTACTTCATTAGGCGTATTTGCAGTAGGTGGTGCTTCTTTAGAAGGTGGGGTACTGGTTGATATTAGTGCTTTTTTGCAAGGGCCTTATAACAACGCTGGAGGAATGGATGATGATCTTCGTTCTTCAGGCTACCTTCCTACAGATGAGCCTTATGCGGGCTTTGGGTACACCCATGTTTTTCGTGGTGGTGGAGAAGCGGTAGCCGCTTCTGTCCTAGCCATTACGGGGACAAGTGCCGTTATTGATTGGGTTTTTATTGAATTGCGCGACTCGGGTGATAATACTAATGTCGTGGCTACTCGCTCTGCATTGCTTTTAGCTGATGGAACGATTACGGATTTAGATGGTACTTCGGCCTTGACGTTTGACGGGGTAAGCGATGGTGATTATTACGTGGCTTTAAAACATCGTAATCATTTAGGTATTATGACGCCTGCTGCTAATACATTGTCTAGAACAGCAACGGTTATCGATTTTTCTGGTGGGAATACTTATGGAGGCACTAATGTTCAAAAATTATTGCCTGACGGAAACTATGGCTTATATTCTGCCGATGTAGATGCTTCTGGAAGTATTAATGCCGCAGATCGCTCTGAAACTTGGAATAATCGAAATACAACAGGTTACATTCAAGCGGATGCCACTTTAGATGGTTCTTGTAATGCCGCAGATCGCTCTGAAACTTGGAACAATAGAAATAAAGCGACGGCTATTCCATAATAATCGTTGTTCAAAAATAACATAGGCTAATATTTTGAGCCTAACGCCATTGCATTTTTACTGAATGCAATGGCGTTTTTTATTTTCATACCTTGGTCAACTTTTATGTATGACTTTTTCCTAGAACGTGATAGAGGTGCTGGGTTTCTGTAGTCTAGTGCCAAAGCGTGAGGCAACTATTTTTGAAGAACAATTGAACAATAAACAATTCCAATTAAGCCACAAATAGAAAAAAACAGAGGAAAACCATCTAATCTGATATTTTGTTTAACTTTTTTCAATTTTACTTAAACAAAAACAAATGTTGCTTGTTTGTATAGACATTTAGTAACCGAAAAACTATGTCAACATGAAAAAATTTAATTTAGCCCTTTTATTGTCTTTGTTTGCTATCAATGCATTATTTATCACAGGATGTAAAGAAGACGAGGTCATTGACGAACCTCAGTCTATTGTAGAAATAGCAACAAGTGATGAGCAATTCAGTACACTTGTAGAAGCTTTACAGAAGGCTAATTTGGTTTCTGCTTTAGAAGAGGATGGACCTTTTACCGTTTTTGCACCGACTAATACGGCATTCGACAACTTATTTACGGATTTAGGCGTTTCTGGCCTTGACGATCTTTCTGCGGAAGCCTTAAGACCAATTTTATTGTTCCATGTATTAGGCGTAGAAGCGAAGTCTGGCTCTTTGGCTACTGGCTATGTTCCTACCTTAAGTACTGGCGCAAACAGTAGAAGCGTTTCTTTGCAGGTAGATTTATCTAGCGGCGTTGTTGTAGGCGGTTCTTCTAAGGTAACCACTGCTGATGTAGATGCAACGAATGGCGTCATTCACATCATTGACAAAGTGATGCTACCACCGAATGTTGTTGATTTGGCACTTCAAAATGGAGCTTTTTCAAGCTTAGTAGCTGCTTTGACACGTAGTGATTTGACGTTTGATTTTGTTGGCTACCTTTCAGAGGCTGGGCCATATACTGTTTTTGCTCCTACGGATGCAGCTTTTACAGCTTTACTAGACAGCAATCCGGCTTGGAATAGCCTAGCGGACATTGATGCTGCTACACTAGATGCTGTTCTGAAATATCATGTTGTAGCAGGAACAAACTTCGACAGTGGCAGTCTTTCCAATGGTTTGAGCTTGACTACAGCAGGTGGTGAAAGCTTTACAGCAAATGTAGAAGGAAGTGCTGTTTCTTTAGTGGATCCTAACGGAACAAGCAATGTAATTATAGCAGATGTACAAGGAACGAATGGTGTAGTTCATGCCATTGATCGTGTTTTACTTCCTTAATAACAAGGTATTTAATTCGTCATTTCCACATTCTGTTAAACACCTAATCGTTTGGAAACTGACGTGAATTTGGTTTATAGTTTTGCCATCTCTTTCCTAGGAAGGAGATGGTTTTTTTATGGCTTCCGGGGCACTGTTGAGTGGCTCGTGGTAAAGGTATTTTGAAGCGTGACGACCTGCGATTTCTGCAAGAAATGGGAGGTCTTTGCTGAGCCTGTCCTAGCGTTAAACCAGATAATTCTTATTTAATAATTTGTTCTTTAAAGTCTTTCCCCCCTGCGTAGTTTATCAATAAATCGACCGCTTCGGCCATACTATACTCCAAGTGGGAGTGGCTACCAAAATCTAGGAAAATCATCAGAAAGCGGGTAGTAGATGCGCGCACCATGGTTCTAGTAGAATCGCTTGTAGGTGTACCGAATGCCCCGACTTCATCCCGAAATACGGGTAAGTTTTGGATATTTAGGACGCCACGCCCAATTCCTTCGTACGGTTCGCCTTCCTTCCCAATGCCTAATTCGATATCGCCTTGTATCAAAGAAACATCATAGCCACAAATGGAATATCCGGAACGAATGGAAACGAGATTGAGCAAATCAACAACATTATTTACTTGGTAGAGTCCTTTTCCTTTGACAACTCTCCTTAGTAAGGCTTCTGAGGCTGGCCGATAACGTGCTGGATCCTTCCCTGCGGCTTTGTAGGCTTGCCGTGTGGATTGAATGGCAGGAAGCGTGCTGATGTCTGGTGTGTCTAATTTGAGTTCTAACTCCTTGGTTGCTAGATTGATTTCTTCCCATAGCGTCGTATTGTCCTTTTGGACTTCTATGGTGCATTCGATACAGCCTAGGCGCAGATTAGGAAAGGTAGACTTAGCAGACGACGAAAAGGAAATCATATTTTTGATGTATGATGTAAGAAATGTGATGTATGATTTTGGGCGTCAACTTCTGTGTTTTTTGTGCAGAAAATGAAATGCGATTTTGGCGATTTTTTAACCATATAAGGCAAATAAGAAGACATAAGCATAACCTGACGTACTATAGGAGATCTACGACCTTTTTAAGATAGCTTAACACCTAAATCCGATTTTAATTGCCTCTAATTTCTTCGATTTTTCTACGAAGCCACTTCTTTTCTACCAAGTGATCCCCTAGAGATTCTAAGGTATCCAACAGCCCTTGTTTAGTCGTTCTTTCGTAAGGATATTTAGCTATTTTCTTCAAAAGGTAAATGAAGTTTTCGTTACGTTCACGCGATTCTTCACTAATGTGTTTAGCCTTGAATTTTCGATAAACATAAGCTTTGAAAGGAACAGAAATATCTTCAATATCCGTGTAGCCATTATGCTTATGCAATTCATAAATGGACTTCAATTCCAAGATGTATTTACGAAAAGCGTAGGTGAAGTCATCATAGTTAACGTCCTTGAGTTTCCGTAAGACTTCTTGATAATTTCCTCTACCAAAGAGTAAATAACAAGTATAAAGCAGCTTGATATTTGCTAGTAGTTTGTTGTTGTAACTAAGAAAAGGAACATGTTTTTCAATGAAGCCTTCCGCCCAATCATAATCTTCCAACTCGCAAGCTACATAAACAACGTTATTGAACATGGTGGCAGAGATGTAGCCGCTTTCCACCAACAAATCATGCTCTACGCCTAACTTATACAAGGAAAAATACTCTCTAAGACGACCACCAGAAAAGTTAATAAGACTTAAACCATTCGTCAAATACCTCAATAAAGAATTTTTGTCGGAATGTAGTTTCTCTATATTTTCAATGAAGTTGTTTTTAAAATTGGCATATCCTTCTACACAAGGATCCAAGAGAAAAGAAGCCGCTTCGTAAAACAATTGAATAAGTGGGATGTTTGATTCTGGTAACGAATGGAGGTATTTTCGAAGTTCTTCTTCAAAATTAGGTTGTACATCCTTGCCGTATCCTGCCCGCTGTACCAAGACCTCACAGCTATACTTCAAGCGCTTGATGGTATAGTAAAGTTCTAAATTGTGAAATCCATCGTCTAGAAACTTTTGATACTCTTCTTCTTGGTGTAAGTTGGCTTTAGGATGATAAAAAAGTCGATCATTTTGTAAGGAAAGCGCCAAGTACTGAGCAGCTTCTTCGTCGAGCGGTGTGTTGAGGCTCTTTTTCGCTAATTTCAAGAAATTTTCATCCAATTTCCTCTTTTTATAGGCATCCGTAAGCAGCTCTGCTTGAAGATCAGGGCGGTCTTCTAGCTCTTTCAACATATAAAAATTCCGAATTTCTTTTGCCAATTCCGTAGCAATATCCCTTGATTTTCGAGCATCGAAAGGCTCTTTTGGCCACACGGATTGGAAGACCTGCTCCTTACTTAATTTATGAAGCTCATCTGGATTGGAAAGATAAGGTCGTAAAAACCGAAATAAGGATGCCATCTGCCGTTTTCTGAGCGTCGGGTTCGGTTTAATATAATTGGCAAAATCCTTTATATCGTCCTCTCCAACGCCCAAAGAAATAAGTAGAGTATAGAGCTTATTGTTTTTCATTTGGCCAATATGGTTTATAGACTAATTCAAGCATATATAATATGCCTTATACCAAAAGAGCGAATACGACCCTTACACTCTAATATTACGGTATAATCTGCTAAATAAGCAAATTATTAGTAAACAACCAAATGAAAATCAATTTATTTGCCATCCATAAACATTTTTTCTGCACATTTTAACAATTTTTTGCAAAAAACGAATTTTTTTCTCCAAATACTCCTATTTGAAGGCAACTAGGGAGCTCTTGATAACCCCGCCGAACTTCTTGACAAAGATAAGGACTTCGGAGGCTGAAAAATAGCTTGAGAAATGGCAAAAAAAAGAGAGATTACGAAAAGTAATCTCTCAGTTTATAATTCTTTTAATTCCCTCCGTGATCTGCATCATGATTGCTGCTAGGGCAATATTCGCATCCTGTTCCCCATAAACTAGGGCTCGTCACAAACCATAAATAAATATAATACATGATATTAGGTTTTATTTAATTAAAAAGTAATGGTATTTGTTCTCAAGTACTTGTTGGCAAAACTTCTAGAACAAATAAAAGCGGTTAATTGCATTCAATATTTATCCGCCTTACAATTACAAAGGTCAAACATTATTAACGTACCCCCCTAACTTTCATCAGAAACAAGGTTTCTAAAGATAAAAAAACTGAATTTTTGTTATTAAAGTAGTTATGAACACTAAAATGTGGTTTTACAAAAAAATGCCTTTTTCGTTCAAGCACTAAATACTAAAAATTCAAATCAGGCCTTCTAATAAAAAAAAGCATGTTTGATAAACAAACATGCTCTAAAAATTTCCATCAGTTTTAGCTCGCTCTTATATCTTCAAGAACTTTTCTCTATAGGTGCTGCCATCTTCCAAAACCAAGTGTAGAAGATACATTTGATTGGTTAACAACCGACCTATATCGACTTGTAAGACATTCGAAGACATAAGGAAGTGCTCATAAACCTGTTTTCCGTCTCTATTCCTCAAAGA
The DNA here is from genome assembly GCA_020631545.1 of Saprospiraceae bacterium. Taxonomy (GTDB): domain Bacteria; phylum Bacteroidota; class Bacteroidia; order Chitinophagales; family Saprospiraceae; genus JAHDHB01. The sequence continues at coordinate 13,134 of JAHDHB010000094.1, forward strand.
GCATTTCTCAACGTCAAGTAAGACCTCACTTTCCAAGAAATCCAGAACCATCTAAAAAACCACAAAAAAACAAACTGCGCACAATGTCATTCAAATACCCATTATTCTATTGATTTAATCCAGTAAATTTTAGCCTTATTAGATGATGAGTCAACCGCAAAATGGTTCATTCATACTTGAAATTACTATCCAGAATTCAAGCAACCTTTCGAGGTTAGCTCCGTACATAAAGGAGTAATATTCCGTCCAACTAAAAGCAGTATGAACATATCATTAGGAGCCAGTAAATCCGACATGTTCTGTACTCAGGTTCACACTAAACACTAATAAAAAGTATTATGAATTTGAGAAATGTCCTACAAACCCTTCTTTTTGCATTAGTTCTATTCTTAAGCTTTGGTTTTCGATTAGAGCTTAGCTCAAAAAACTTCCATTCCACAAGCTGTACACAATCCTCATATTTACCCCCCACCGTTACGATAGGCAGCAATTCACCCGTTTGTGAAGGAGAAACCCTTCTTTTGACAGAAACAGGCATTAATGGCGTTGCTTGGCAATGGTCTGGCCCAAATGGTTGGCAATCCAGCAGGCAAAACCCTGCTATAAGTCAAGTAACTACCCTTGAAGCTGGAACCTACAATCTTACAGTAACCGATACCAATGGAGAAACCGCTACGGATGCAATTACCGTAACCATCACCCCTGCACCCGCTACCCTTCTTGGCAATAATAATCCAATTACTTCAGGGGAAACAATTAATCTAACAGAATCTGGAGGTGACGCAACTGGCTGGAATTGGAGTGGCCCTAACAGCTTCACTTCCAACACCCAAAATCCTTCTATTAATTATGCAACTTCTCTAAATGAAGGTGTTTATACCGTAACCGTCACAGATGGTTCTGCTTGTAATGTCATAGACTCTACCTGTGTGACCATGCTCAATAGGTGTTGCCCTGGCGATACCTTAAACCTTAGCGCTCCCTCTGGATTACTGAATTATCAATGGTTTTTGAATGGAAATGTCATTGTAGGAGCTACTACGGAAAATTATCAGGTAACCTCTATCCTTACTCAACAAGACACCATTACTTATAGAGCATATAATGCACAAGATTGCATCATTGAATCTTTTTGCCCTGAATATATTGCCCCCGGCAACTGCCTTAACCAAATTGGAAACTATGTTTGGATAGATGAAAATGGCGATCAAGTTCAAGACCCGAATGAACAGGGAATTCCAAACGCAACGGTCAACTTACTGAATGACTCAGGGGGAACGGTAGAAACTACTATTACTGATGGAAATGGAGGCTACATCTTTAACGACATTCCTATAGGAACCTATACCGTCTCTATCGTCACGGCTTCCTTACCGACAGGACTCCACCAAACCTTTGACCCCGACCTCTCTCTTGATGATCAAACTGAAGTCGTGGTGGATGGAATCAATCAAGAACATCTTTATGCTGATTTTGGATACAACTGGGTGCCAAGCACAGCGACCACCTCGCCAACACCTTCTACCACAGGTGCTATTGGTGATTTCATCTGGAATGATCAAGATAGCGACGGAATTCAAGACGCCAATGAGCCAGGAATTCCCAACGTAACCGTTACCTTATACAATGATACTAATAATAATGGCGTTTACGATAATGTTGTCAGTACAACCACAACCAACCCAGACGGCTCTTATATTTTTGATGATATCACACCTGATGCATATGTCATCGAAGTGGATGCTTCTACACTAACAGGCTATGCCACTACCCCAACCTATGATCCTGATAATGATGGCGATAATATAACAACCCCTGTAATCGTCGCTCCTGGAGATGTCGTTCTTATTATTGACTTTGGGTATCCCTCCAATGCAGGTTCTACCATTGGTAAC
>JAHDHB010000095.1:0-9281 GCA_020631545.1 Saprospiraceae bacterium
TAACAAAATGTAGCTGACAATGCTTTGCTGACGCTTCGCACCGCAGCTACATGGTCCGTAGTGAGGAATAGAGTGAAATAACACTAACCAAAAACAGGTTGCGGCCAAAAACTTGAAAATGTCCAAACATATAAAACTAAAAATTAAATTTTCCAGAACGCTGAATGAAGAAGAACAAGATGCTTTTTGGGAGAATTTGATTGAGAAAATCGAAAAAATGAATCTACAAGCAGGAGGAGGACATAATGGGCAGGGTTTAAATTGGGTTATTAATTGTTCCCATTCGAAAAAAAAGGTGTCCAAAATAATAAAGAGACTCTCAAGTTATTTAAATGATCAAGGTACAACTGTCTCGAAATATAAAATAAAACGCCTCAAAACATAAGCTAAAAGCTAAAAGTGAATTACTCCTGAATCGCCACCTTCGGGTAGCGGCAAAACGTAAGCCATTTAAACAAACAGATGAAAACCATAATTTTAATATTGACATTCACTTCTATTGCATTTATTAGTTTTGCCCAAACTGACAACTTGAAGAAGGTAAATCCGAACTTCACGAAAATGCTCGTTGGTGTTGAGAACGTATACGCCCTGAATGCTAATGGACAACTTTACGTGTGGGATTTAAAGACGCTAAATAAGAAATATACAAGTGACAGGTCTGTTAATTATACCTCTATAGCCAAAGACACTTTGAATAAAATCTATTTAGGAACAGCGTATGGCGAAATTCATTCATTAAACACAAATGACTATTCAACCGACATTTTTTTGAAACTAAAAAAAGACTATAGTGTTAGCGATATATTTTTCAACTCGAAAGGAGAGCTCTTTTTAATTGTGCCTTATGCTATTTATGATCCAGTAAATGATAAATATTGGAAGGATTTTAACCACCAACCAAATGGTATGATAGTATCAAAACGCTTCTTATTCTTTTTTAGGAAGCGCACAAATAAATATTTTGGGATGCCACAATACACTTTCATTGATAATAAGGACAGAATTTGGATGACTAAAAGCTTCGGCGAATTTGGTGGTTCAGTCCAACTTTTCGACACAAGAGAAAGAAAGGAACTGAGTGTAGATATTGATAACCTTAATTTTGGGTTGCTATTTCCTAAATCGGTTTTTGAAGATAAAAGCCAGAATATTTATATCACCTCAGGTCTACAACATTTTGTGAATAGTGGTGATATTTTTAGAATTAAAAACAATCTCGCTTCTAAGATATATGACAGCGAAGATTTTAGAGACACCACGAATGTTAATCCTTTTGGTGATGGAATTTTCGTTGGACCAGGCGCATTCAACCCTTTTGATAACAAAATTTACTTTGCTACAACGGACGGATTTTATCGTGCCTCAATCCCCATTAAAGGAAAGATAAAAAATCCTGAATTGATTTTTAAGCCAGAGTTACTTTGGGATAGAGAACCTTTGGCAATTGGGGTTACAATGTCCGTTAAGAGATTGGAGTTTACTGAAGACAATAGACTTATTTTCCTAACTTCAAAAAATGGAATTGGGATTTATGACGGAAAGGATTTGAAAATAATAAACTAAAATAGGCTTACAACACAGCAACTACGGCGAGCCTTCCCATTCGGTCAGGCCGTCGTAGCTTACAAACCTAAAAACCCAATCAGAAAGTTCCCAAACCCCATTCGACCACCAATTTTAGCCACCAACCACAAAAACCACAAACTCCGTAGGAGTTCCCTGTCTGTAGCCACGGGTTTTAACCCGTGGAACCCCAAAACCATGGACAAAAAAACCACGTCTCCCAGAATCAAAAAGAATAACATTTCACCTTTCCCCTACCCCCACCATTTTTCCCATCCCCTTTCCAAAACGGATAAACACGCAAAGCAACATAAAAATCAGACCCCGTAAACTGATTAGGAACAAAAACACTAAAAAGATGATCCGTACCCATCACCAAAGGTCCAATACGCAAAGCCCCACCAATCCTTAAGTCCTTATCATTATAAAGAACAATAGGCAAACTCGCTTCAATCCAAGACAAGGAATAACGAGGCGTAACAGCAATAACATTAGACCGTTGTACCCCTTTTTTCAAAAAAGACAAACGGCGTACAGTCATCGCATTCACATAAAAATTATCGAAGACCTCAACATCTGCTTGTAAACTCAAACCAGCAGGCAACCATAAAGAAAATTGGTTGCTCACCAAAGAAGCTTCCGTATTCTCCAAAACCTGAGCACTCAACAAGGCTAAAGCCTCCTCTTCCGTAGTCACCGTTTCAAAATCTTCCAGAGGAATATCAAAATCGGTATTCGTTTTAAGCTCGTGATACTGTCCATTCTTAATCCCCACACGACCAAAATCAACCATAGAAGCTCCTAACTTTAACTCCCGTCCATTCGGCTGTTTCGTCACATGCTCGACTCCCAAATCCACAGCCAAGCCCAAGCCCCGAACCCTATTCCTTTCATAATCGACACTATTCGTAGAAGGATCATAAGTAACATTATTCGTCAAACCAAACTCCGCATCGACCCCTTGAAAAAACAACGTATCAAGCGTAGCCGCTTTCGTCAAAGAAATCTGTTCATTATTCGAAAGATAAGCCGCCTCCAAAGGTTTGATCACCTTTAAGTTTACCCCAAAAGCAGGTCGATTCGTCCTACCATCATCCATCTTATATCCATAATGCACCCCAAGCTCCGCCCAGGCCAAGCCCCCCACATGAAAAGGAGCAATCCGAAAAGCCTCTTCCGTTACCTGATCTTTAAAACGATAATACCCCAACGAAGGAGGCAATCGCTGGCCACTAGTCGTAGCACGCACATTGGTAAGAAGTCCAAAAGAATGCTCCCCTTTTCGATAAAAGCCTGATGGCCCAGTCATAAAGGTATTGGCATAAAACGATTTTTTCTGATTATCATCAAAAAAATCATAATGAAAGTCAGCATCAGGGTCATAATTCTCAGGATCAAGCTGTTCAGTAGGCGAGACGGTACCATTTCGGTTCGCTGCTAAGCCTAAAAGACTAGCCCTTTCTAAGTAACCAAAGGTATTTTCAAAAAACAGTCCACCCCCTACAACATTAATGTCCCAATTATAGGTAAAGGAGTGAGCAGTAGCCGGATTGAGCATCAAACCATTCACCCCTGCATAGTTTCCTAGGCGCAGACCCGCTTGTTCTTGGCCCAATAGGGCTCCACAGGACAACATATATCCAACTAGCAGAAGAAGCCCTCTGCTCATAATAGGTTTAAACATAAAATAGAATTGTAAAAATTTTATCTGGAGACTATTGCTTTACAGGACAGGTGGCAAATAAAGATCCCTTTTTAGACCTCTACAGTATTCCTTTGTCGAAAGTCCTTCGTTTTCCTATAACAACAAGGACAAGCAAAAGAGCTGAGAAAGAATTTCTAGCTAGAATACAAAAGATTTTTTTCAAATGAGGCTTATTCACCCACAGTCAATTACTACTTAAAATACGGATTTATGAACAAATTTATTGTCTAAATTAATAGAATTTTAACCCTCTTATGATTTTCTTAAGAAATAAAAACAATATATAACCCCCTAATAGAAAAAGATAAAAAAATACGCGAAGAGCAAAGATAATTATAGTCCATTTACTTCAACCTTTGAGCGAAGGCGATAGTTTAAAAATAGAAAAGGACAATGCGAAAACCATCTGCCATAAGTTGCTGCAAAAAAATTCTCCTAAGACGAGTAGTTTAAACACCTTTCGTTAAAAGTAATGTGCTTCCTTCTTTTATTTACAAACCAGAAGCATAAAAACGGAGGACATAACAATCAGCAATCGTGATGTTTTATCCCACAATTGTGTCCGTCACGTTTTCACATAATTTACTACACACTAAAGCTTTAGTAAAAACTACTATTTTGTCTATCTTTTTAGTCTGTGACATTACACTTTCTAAGTTTAATCAAAAAATTAAACCTGAAAACTGCTTAAAACATAATTTATAATAATGAATTGCATTCAAAAAAATAAAATACGCCCAACAAAATTAAAAACAAATTAAATTAAAAAAAACAAAATCTATCATTTTGCAACCATAAGCAACCTTTTTTCCATGTCACCGTAATAAAACAGAGCACAAGGAAAGAAACAGCAAAACACACGGTACTCCACAACAAAGTATATGAACAAATTTACTGTTCTCAAATCCTTCAAGCAATTTTTACAATCATACTAGAGGTTCAACTCATAAGCAATTGATAGTTTAGACGCTTTGATTATTTTTTCCCAGAATGTAAGGAGAAAAAATAGCCTGCGCTACCTGAGCAATAAGCAACTCAGACTAACGGGCAATCAACCTGTATAGACAATCAAAGACTTCTGAACTAAACCACAAGAGCTATTTATTTCGCAATAATTTAGCTATCAGCGATTTAAACAAAAAACACTGTATCTAGCAGTTTTAGCTGGATTGATCCTGAGATTAGAGCGAGATACACACTACACACCACTTGTTAAGAAAGGAGCAAGGTTAATTGACAATACAGTTAGCTATTTACAGGACACATGACGATCAATTTTTATTTTAAAATTTTGAATGACTTTACTTTTAAACAAAATCTGATGTTAGGTTTACGAAAAAAAGAAAAACACGATGCAAAATGGTTGTATCTACATCGAAAGAGAACATCTTTTACAATACTGTCAACAGTTTTAATCCTCTTGTCAATAAGTTGTAACAATCAGAAAACCATAAGCATATCGTCGAAGGACAACAATAATTACCTAATTGAAAGCAAGAACTATTCGCTCCATTTAGACCATGAAAAGCTAAAAATGGAGGATTTCGATTGGGCTATTCATTTTGAGAATGATAAGCCTAATTCTGGTCTTGTAGCCAATAATGAATTAACTTATTCTGAAGTCGCTAATGGTGCAGCAGATTTGCGGTTCTATGATAAAGGAACCGGAAATGCAGGCTATGATTTCATCCTTAAACCAAATGAAGATATTGAAAAGATATCCTTCAAATTGACTGGAGGGGAAAACGCCTATCTTAATACCAAAGGAGAACTTGTTTTGCCCGATGAAAGGGGAGAAACAAGGCATTCCGCCCCCATTGCCTATCAAATGATCAATGGCCAACGAAAAGAAGTAGACAGTAAATTTGTCTTCAGAAAAGGAGAAGTAGGGTTTGAGGTAGATGAATATGATCGTACCTATGCATTAGTTATCGATCCTGAAATTTACAGAACCTCACAAAAAAGCCAGATAGAAGCCACTAGCACCTTAAAGTTTGCTGCCGATCTAAGCGTTGCCATCAACTTACCAGGCCCTGGCATTTATGGCTTTACCACCTGTGGAGATACCAGCACCGTATCTATTGATATCTCTAATACTTCTGGTATTCCATTGACAGGCATGACCACTACCGTTATCATTCCTGGGGATTTTAATTATGGTGGAAACGTAACCGGAGCCACAGAAACCTCCACTAGCCCTATTGTGCTAAGTATTGGAGATTTTGCCATTGGAGAAACTAAAACCTTTACCTTCGATGCTCAAGCTGGTTGTGGTGCTGCTGACCTGAATACCATAGACTTGGATATTTCATACACGGGCGGTACCGGCAATTGTCCCGCAAGCTCAGCCCCTATTTCTGTAAGAGATACCGACTTATCCATTATCCCTGGTACTGTTGCAGGTTCCAATACCGATGATGCCATGCTAACCTTCTTAAATGGCATTAGAACCATCACAACCACCATTGTAAATGCAGGAGACGGAGCCGTCTCAAACTTCTACTATTACGTAGAAGAACAGCCTGATTTACAACTTATTCGCGTTTTTGTTTGTAATACAGATCAAGACCTTAACCTTGTAACTACTGTTGGAAATAGATCTTATTATCAAGTAGACGCAGCAGATATCGCAGCAGCAGCAACTGGAGGCGCAGGCCCCATTGATCCGAACTACCTCGAGAGAAATGAAGCCATTGACATCTGCGAACGCTGGGAACTCATCCAATGCCCTGCGGGAATTATCAACATCACCCATGGCGTCCGATCCAGTTGTGTCAATGACCCCTTAGACTATTGTGATGATGATGAATCAACTCCGCCTGTTCGCTCGCAAGTCTTAGCGCCTTATATAGAACATGCTATTTATTCGGATGGAAATCCTTATCCTACATGCTTTGAAGATGCTCCTGCTCGTCAAGGGTATATGTTTGTAAATACAGGAAATGCTCCAGCCGATCAAACAGATATTACCTTTAGAGATACTTGGGGAACGGGTTCTATGCTAGACATCACTAGTTTTTCCTATAAAATAGGTGTAGACAACGCTCTCACCACCATCCCTACTGGTGAATTTGATTTAAGCTCTACCTCAGCTTCTAATAACTGGAATGTTCCTGCCTGTGCTTCTTCCTTGTCGAACGTAAGCGACATGTATTCTACACTCAAGCTTTCCTTTGACCTTGTAGATATTATGCCTAATGATACCCTTTTCATTCTGTATGACGTCTATGCTGTCCCTTGCGACTGTAACGGTGATTGTAGCTCTCCTAATCGGCATAACACTTACATACTAGACCAAGACGTCTGGGATCGCTGTGGTTTGCTTACCCAAAATAGAAGGGACCCGATTTCAAGTACAGAAGATTTTTGGGCAGAATTTAGAACTGATATTTCTTCATTCATGGAGAGTGAACTTATTTTATGTGATGCAGAAGTGGCCACACTAACCACCAATGTTACCAACTATGTCAATGCATGGGTAACCAACCAAGGTGTTGGACAAGACTATGAAAGAAACGCCTATTATGTTGATTGTCAAGATTGTTACCTCGAAATTACCTATACCTTCCCTGCTGGTCTTGATTGGGCAGGAGCTGGAGTAAGTGATATTGATTGGATAGAACTAGATGATGGCTCCCTTTGGGAACCTGACTTTGTGGACTATACCGATAATAATGGTGGCTCAGACATACTTACCGTGAGATGGATTGGACAAAACCCTAATGGAGTAGACGTATTTAATGAAGCCAGTACAATTCTTCTTGATTTTGTCGCAGATGTAACGGAGCTACCGGTCAATAATACTTGTGTTCCTGTTTACCATGATAACCCTATTGAAAAAGAAATTCGCTGGTCTACAGATCCTACTTGTACCAGTTGCGGAGGTTCTGGAGAAATCATTCAATGTAATGAACAGTTGGACATCATCGTAAAGGTTCTTCCTAATAATCCTTCTTGCACCAGTTGTGATGATCTTCGGCAAACTCATGCAGATGCTGAACGTATAAACCTCTACACTCCTGATACTGACAATGATAGACTTCCTGACTTTGGAGGAACATATGATCAAAACGTCATCCGCACTGACCGTTTCATCAAAGGAGACAGCATTGAGCTAAATATGGGCGGCGTCATGGTTATCAACTCCGCAGGCTCATTCGACAACCTATTTGCAACAGTCTCTTTTCCAGATGATTCCTTCTTGCCATTAGCCGCAGAAGTTACCATTTACGAAAATGGTGGAGGCACTTTTGTTTGCAACCTCTTATCTCAAAGTATTATCAGCGATACTATCCTGATGACCGATCTTTCTATTGCTGCCTTAACAGCCAATGGATGCTCTGCTCCTGCTACCTACGAAGATGGGGACTCTATCGCCCTGAAAATCATTTATAAATCTACATTTGATTATGACGGCGATGTACAACCACTCGTTTATGCTACCGATTTCATCCCAAAAAACAGCCCCTACACAGGCAATGAAGGGTACTGTTTCTTACCCTTACTATATCGTTTGTCACAAATAGGAATCCAAACCGATTGGGATTTTAAAAATGGTGGACTTGATGATTTTGGCGGTTGTGATATCGAACGTGTTACTTATCAAGGAATTACTAGACTAGGGCCTGATAGGAATTTGCTAGACTATTTTCCTGGAGAATACCTAGAATACTTCGACTATCCACAAACCGTTTCCTTCAATATTCCTACTGGTGTATTTTTCAATTACCTAAACGTCAGATTTAGAAGGAAAAACGGAAATTCTAGTCTTCAACAATATGGATCAACCATCTCTGGATTAACCGACCCGTTCATTGTCAACCCTACAGACCCGGCCATTTCTATCGTCGGCGATCAGATTAATTTCAATGTAGAACAATTCATGAATACACATGGGCCAATTTATTCTGATGAAGGGATGACCGTATCCATAGAAGCTTATTACCATGCTAGTTGTGCGGCGCAGGCTGGGCCTATACCCCCATTTTACCTAGAGGCTCAACACGTCACAAACCCCAACATCATTGGAAGCTCCAGCTATGTTTACAACGACACCATAGCAGATATTGACTACAGCGGAGGCGCAGAAATCGAAGTCCAAACCGCTCCACTTCCCTACGAAATTAACGCTGACCCTACTTGCGTTACCTTTGATATTCGCAATTTAGGTACAGCTAGTTCAGCAAACACTTGGTTTGCTCTAGAAAACGAATCGGGTGCTATAATCATCGAAAGCGTTGCAGAAGTAACAGGAGGCTCCAACGTCCCGCTTACAGACAATGGCTTTGGCTTATACCAGATAGGAAGCCAAAATGGAGCAAGCTCTCGTTCTTTCGAAGTATGCGTTTTCTCTAACAATTGTTTACTCGATAGTATCAAAATCCTAGCTGGCTTTGACTGCGATGTTTATCCTACTGTTTACGAAGAAGCTACCTGTCAATTCGATGGCATGTTACGCTTCAACAGTACACTACCCGCAGGTTTAGCCCTTAGCATTTTAGAACCTGCCGCTTCTATCACCACTAATCTTTGCGAACCTATCACCTTCGTAGTCGATATAAACGGCACTGACCTAGGGCATCTATTTGACTTAGAGCTTTTTATCAACATACCCCCCAATTCTAGTATTGTTCCCAATACAACACAATTGGCTTACCCTTTGTCTGCTTCTCCTGCTCCTCCAGGCGAATACATCACCATTGGGGATCCTATTTATATGTATGGAAACACCTATAAAATCATTATCAGTCCCTATAATACTACACTCTCTACCACAGGTTTAGAAGGAAGTACAGGGGCACTGACTAATGCCAATATCCTCAATATAAAATACGACGTCCTTACCGATTGTAACTTTTCTTCGGGAACCATCGCTCCTTTTATTGTAGAAGCCTACAACCCTTGTGGTAGTAAAGTCTCTCAACAAGCAGATGTCTCTGAAAACCTTATTATTACAACAGCAATACCTACTTTTATTGGTTCAGAAGGAAGTAAGGCATCACCAGTATCT